>JANOKR010000361.1:0-4045 GCA_031419315.1 Betaproteobacteria bacterium | reverse complement strand
CACGCAGGTTTCGTCGACATCGAGGTTCTCGTCGTCGATGCGGGCATGGAAATCGTCGCTGCTCTCGAACACCACCGCGCGCCCGGTGTGCTGCATCAGCGCCGGTGTCGCCGCGCTGGGTTTGATCACCGCGCCGCGTGGTGCCAGGTTGCCACGCAGCACCGCGATGCCGGCGTTGGCTTTGAACGGCGCGGCCAGCGGCTTGATGACATCGGCGTTGAAATTCTGCGCGTCGGCGATGTTCTCGCCCACTGTGCAGCCGTTGGCGGTGACCGCATCCAGGTGCAGGTGCTGCGCGATTTCTTTCATCACCACCGGCAGCCCGCCGGCATAACAAAAATCTTCCATCAGGTATTGGCCTGAAGGCTGCAGGTTGACCAGGCAGGGCAGGGTGCTGGCCAGACGGTCGAAGTCGTCCAGCTTCAGAGGCACACCAATCCGCCCGGCGATCGCGATCAAATGGATCACCGCATTCGTGCTGCCACCGATCGCGGCCAGGGTTTTGATCGCATTCTCGAAAGCCTCGCGGGTGAGGATTTGCGACAGCAACTGGTCGCCATGCACCATGTCGACGATGCGCCGGCCGGCGTTGCGCGCGATCACATTGCGCCGGCCATCAACCGCCGGATAAGCGGCGTTGCCGGGCAGGCCGACACCGAGTGCTTCGACCATCGAGGCCATCGTGCTGGCAGTGCCCATCGTCATGCAGTGGCCGTGGCTGCGGTGCATGCAGCTCTCGGCCTCGAAGAAGTCGGCGAGCTTCAAGGTGCCGGCGCGCACCTGCTCGCTCATGCTCCAGACGCCGGTGCCCGAGCCGAGTTCCTGGCCGCGCCATTTGCCGTTGAGCATCGGTCCGCCGCTGACACCGATCGTCGGCAGGTCGACACTCGCTGCGCCCATCAGCAGCGACGGCGTGGTCTTGTCGCAGCCCATCAACAGCACCACGCCGTCGATCGGATTACCGCGGATGCTCTCTTCGACATCCATGCTCGCCAGGTTGCGGAAGAGCATCGCAGTCGGCCGCAGCAGCGTCTCGCCGAGCGACATCACCGGAAATTCGAGCGGGAAACCACCCGCCTCGTAGACGCCGATCTTGACCTGCTCGGCCAAGGTGCGGAAATGCGAGTTGCAGGGTGTCAGCTCGCTGAACGTATTGCAAATGCCGATCACCGGCCGGCCGTCGAACTGATCGTGCGGCACGCCTTTGCCCTTGACCCAGCTGCGGTAGGCAAAACCATCGCGGTCCTGGCGGCCGAACCAGGCCTGGCTGCGCAAGGTCTTGGGGTCTTTTTTCTTCGCGGCTGAAGTCATCTCTGCTGGCTTTCCCGGAGGCGGTGGCGGGGGTGTCGAGCATAATATGGTATGACGATTGACTGCCTATGGTAGAACCCCCAATGTCCGATATCGATGTCCTCGCGGTGGCCAAACTCTCAGCCCTGCTGGCGCCCAAACTCAGCGCCGCCTTCAATGTCCACGACCGCCTGCATGAAACCGACGCCGCTGCATTTGTCGCGCTCGCGCCCGACATCCGCGCGATCGCCGCCAGCGGCGAATCCAAAGTCGGCGTCGATCTGCTGCGCCAGTTGCCGGCGCTGGAGATCATCTCGGTGATGGGGGTCGGTTACGACGGTATCGATGTCGCCGCGGCCAAGGCGCGCAATGTCATCGTCACGCACACGCCGAATGTGCTCAACGACGATGTCGCCGACCTCGCCATCGGCCTGATGCTCTGCGCCGCTCGCCAACTGCCGGCGGCCGACCGTTTTGTCCGCGCCGGCGAATGGCCCAGGGGCCCGATGCCGCTGGCCCGAAAGATGAGTGGCGCCCGTCTTGGCCTGGTCGGCATGGGCCGCATTGGGCAGGCGATTGCCAAGCGTGCCGAAGCGTTTGCGATGCGCGTGGCCTACACCGCGCGCAACGGCAAACCGGGGCTGCCTTACCGCTACCACCCGAGTGCGGCCGCCCTCGCGGCGGAGAGCGACTTTCTGGTGGTCATCACGCCGGGCGGTGCCGGCACCCGCCACCTGATCAACGCCGAGGTGCTGGCGGCCTTGGGCAGCAAGGGCATTTTGGTGAACGTCGCGCGCGGCTCGGTGGTCGACGAAGTGGCGCTGATCGATGCGCTCGAGCGCGGGGTCATCGGCGGCGCGGGGCTCGATGTCTTCGAGAACGAACCCAACGTCCCGGCGCGGTTGATGGCCCTGCCGCAGGTCGTGCTGGTGCCGCATATCGGCAGCGCCACCGGGCAGACGCGGCAGGCGATGGCCGACCTGGCACTGGCCAACCTGACGGCACATTTTGGCGGCCAGCGCTTGCCGTCGCCGGTGCCCGAATGTGCTTGAGGGCGCCCTGCCGTGCTCGAACAAGGTGAAGCGCTGCGACATGACCCGCTGCGCATCGTGATCATGGGGGTCAGCGGCTGCGGCAAGACCACGCTCGGCGAGTCGCTCGCGGCTTCGCTCGGGCTGCCGTTCATCGACGCCGACGACCTGCACCCGCCACACAATGTGGCGCTGATGGCCGCCGGCACGCCGCTCACCGACGCCGACCGGCACGACTGGTTGCAGGCCTGCGGTGCGGCGCTGCAAGCCGCTGCCGGCAGCGGCGCGGTGCTGGCCTGCTCAGCACTGAGACGCAGCTACCGCGATCGCTTGCGTGACGCGGCAGCCGGCCTGCGCTGGATCTTCCTGCAGGGCACCGCCCAGGCGTTGCAAGCGCGCCTGGCCGCACGCCAAGACCACTACATGCCGCCGTCTTTGCTGCACAGCCAACTCGCGACGCTGGAGCCACCGGCGGTTGACGAAAATGCGCTAACGCTGGATATCAGCGACAGCCCGGAATCACTGGTCAGCGCGGCGCGGCACCATCTTCAGGCGAACTCAACATGATCGACAACGATACTTTTCGCCTCGACGGCCGCATCGCACTGATCACCGGGTCTTCCACCGGCATCGGCTACGCGCTCGCTCGCGGCCTCGGCCAGGCCGGCGCGACGCTGGTGCTCAATGGCCGCGATGCGGCGCGGCTGGCCAGCGCCGCGGCTGCCTTGTCCGCTGAAGGGCTGAACGTGCATACCCGTGCTTTTGACGTCTGCGATGCGGCCGCGGTGGACACGGCGCTGGCCTCGATCGAAGCCGAGGTCGGGCCGATCGACATCCTCGTCAACAACGCCGGCCTGACGCGGCGTGCGGCCTTTCACGAACTCGACGCGGCCGACTGGAAACTGATCATCGATACCAACCTGAACGGCCTGTTTGTCGTCGGCCAGGCGGTGGCCAAGCGCATGGTGCCGCGCGGGCGCGGCCGCATCATCAATATCTGCTCGGTGATGAGCGAGCTCGGCCGGCCCGGCACCTCGGCCTACACCGCGAGCAAGGGCGCGGCCAAGATGCTGACCAAGGCGATGGCGATCGACCTCGGGCCGCATGGCATCAATGTCAACGGCCTGGGGCCGGGCTATTTCAAGACCGAGCTGACAGCCGCGCTGGTTGCCGACGACAAGTTCAGCAACTGGCTCGTTGCACGCACACCCAGCCGGCGCTGGGGCGATGTCGAAGACCTGGCACCGGCGGCGGTGTTTCTCGCCAGCGACGCGTCGAAGTTTGTCAACGGCCACATCCTCTATGTCGACGGCGGGGTCACCGCAAGCCTATGAACTTCAACAAAATCGTCCTCTACACCGACAGCGACGGGCGTGCGCGGTTCCGCGCAGAGGCGCTGCCGTTGAACGAAGGCAAACCGCAGGCGCTGTTGTCGGCGCTGCATCCCAGCGGGGGTTACCAGCTGCGCCACAGCCCGGTCGGTTTTCGCAGCGAATTCCACTGCACCACGACACCGCAGTGGGTTTTCATCCTCGGCGGGCAGATGCAGATCGGCCTGCAGGATGGCAGCACGCGAACCTTCGGTCCGGGCGAACATTTCTATTCGGCCGATACCTTGCCACCGGGAGTGGCTTTCGATGCCGCGGTGCACGGCCACTGGAGCCGCCAGGTCGGTCCCGACCCGCTGGTCACGCTGTTCGTGCGCGCCGCCGAATGAAGGCCAA
>JANOKR010000360.1:0-4089 GCA_031419315.1 Betaproteobacteria bacterium | reverse complement strand
TTCATGTACTCGCGCTCGGGCATCGCCATCAGCTCGGGCTCGGTGAGGTCGCGCCCGAACTTGTTCTTCCAGGCGTTGACCAGCTTGGGGTCGGCCTTGGCGGCGTTTTTCACCAGGTCCATCGGTTCCGGATGGGTCTTGACCGAGGTCTTGGCCGGGCCGAAGCGGTCGCTGAAGCGGTGTGCCGAGAGCTCGGGCGACGCCGGCGCCATGACTTGCACCGGCAGCGCGGCCTTGCCGCCCTTGCCGGAACGGGTGGAGGATTTGGGGGGCGGAGGTGCCTTCGGCGCTGGCGCCGGTGCGGCAGACGGCTTGGCCGTGGATGCGGGATTCACTGCAGTGGAGGTCGCTGGTTGGGTCGATGGAATGGGGGCCGACTTCGGTGCGGGGACGGGCACTTTGTTTGTAGTCGGCTTCGGTGAAGTCTTGGCGACAACGGTCGCGACGGTTTTGGGTGCGCGCTGGGGCGGCGCTTTGACGACTGCCTTCGGAGCCACTTTGGCCGCCGGCTTCGGTGCCGGCTTGGCTGTCGGCTTGATTGACGGTTTCGCTTTCGGTTTTGATGTCGGCTTGGCGCCTGGCTTGGCGGCTGATTTCGGGGTTGGCTTTGGTGCCGCCTTCGCTGGTGCTTTCGCGGCGGCTTTGGCCGGCGCCTTTTTTGTCACCGGCGCCGCGCCCTTGGCCGGCTTCGGCGCCACTGCTGGAGCGGCCTTCTTGGCGACCTTCGGGGCTGGCTTGGTCAATTCGGGTTCTCCTCGGCAGCGGTTGCGCCGTTCAAGGCGCTGGCACCGTCGTCAGCGGCGGCCTCGTGGCCGTCGGCGGGAGGAAGAATTTCTCGACACCGGCGACTTCAAGGCGCGCGGATTGTAGCCACCTGCGGCGGCCCTGCCGCAACGAGCTCACGGGCGACCGGGTGCAACGCGGCGCAGGTCACGAAGCGGGGCCTCGATCGACACCCCGCCGCTGCAGCGCAAACCGCCTAGACCAGGCACTGTTGGAGTCCGTGCAGCAGCACCTCTTTGGGCAAGTCGATGCCGATGAAGACCATCTTGCTCTGCTTCTTTTCGCTTGGCCCCCACTTGGGGCCAAGGTCGCTGCCCATCAACTGGTGCACACCCTGGAAGATGACCTTGCGGTCGCTGCCCTTCATGTGCAACACGCCCTTGTAGCGCAGCATCTTCGGGCCGTAGACCTGGACGATGGCACCCAGAAAATCTTCCAGCTTGGCCGGGTTGAAGGCCTTGTCGGCGCGGAAGACAAAACTCTTCACGTCATCGTCGTGGGCGTGATGGTGCGGATGGTCGCAATGCTCGCCGGGGGCGTGGTCATGGCCGGTGTGGTCGTCGTGCGCGTTATCGTGACCATGCCCGCTGTCGGCATCCAGGAACGCCGGGTCGATCTCGAGCTTGGTATTGAGGTTGAAGCCCTTGAGATCAAAGACTTCGTTCAGCGCGACTTCGCCAAAATGCACCGGCCGGTGCGGCGCGCGCGGGTTCATCTGCTTGAGGCGGTGGATCAGCGCATCGACCTCACCCGGCCCGACGAGGTCGGCTTTGCTGATGAACACCTGGTCGGCAAAACCGACCTGGCGGCGCGCTTCCTGCCGGGTATCGAGTTGGCCGTGCGCGTGTTTGGCATCGACCAGGGTCACGATCGAGTCGAGCAGATAACTGCCGGCGACTTCGTCATCCATGAAGAAGGTCTGCGCCACCGGGCCGGGGTCGGCCAGGCCGGTGGTTTCGATGACCACGCGGTCGAACTGCAGCTCGCCCTTGCGGCGCTTTTCGGCGAGGTCGGCGAGGGTCGTGCGCAGGTCCTCGCGGATCGTGCAGCAGACACAGCCGTTGTTCATCTGGATGATCTGCTCGGGCTTGTCGCTGACGAGGATCTCGGTGTCGATATTTTCTTCACCGAACTCGTTTTCGATGACCGCGATCTTCTGGCCATGGGCTTCGGTGAGCAGGCGCTTGAGCAGGGTCGTCTTGCCCGAGCCGAGAAAGCCGGTGAGGATGGTGGCGGGGATGAGTGACATGGTAGGCGGCAGTCGGTTCGAGGCCCTGGCAGGTGGGGGCGGTGAGCGCCAAGGCAAGCCTTGAGCGGGTCGGGTATTCTCACCCCTGTCGCCACTTCCGACACCACTGTGTCAGACCCTCATCCTGGAAAGTCCACGCGCGTGCATACGCCACGCGGCGTGGACAAAGCGGCTGACCGGTCCGCCGACCGCGCTGCCGACCACGACCGCCACGGCGACCGCCATGCGGATCGCCATGGCAGCCGGCATGTCGACAAGCGGACGCTGTTCGAGCGCCTGGTCGAATTTATCGCGCCGGGCCCGGATTCGAAGGACGAGCTCATCGAGACGCTGGCGGATGCCGAGCACCGCGAGCTGATCGAACCGGAGTCGCGGGCGATGCTCGAAGGCGTCATCCGGATGGCCGACATGACCGCCGGCGACGTCATGGTCGCGGCACCCCGGATGGACCTGCTCGATATCAACTGGCCCTACGACGAGTTGCTCGCGCTGGTCATCGAAACCGCGCACTCGCGGTTCCCGGTCCACGACGGCGCGGTCGACAACATCATCGGCATCCTGATGGCCAAGGACCTGCTCAAGCTGCAACGCGCGCCCGAGCTGAACCTGCGCACGCTGCTGCGGCCGGCGGTTTTTGTGCCCGAGAGCAAGGGCCTCAACGAACTGCTGCGCGACTTTCGCTCCAACCGCAACCACCTCGCGATCGTCATCGACGAGTTTGGCAATACCGCCGGGCTGATCACGATCGAAGACGTGCTCGAAGAAATCGTCGGCGAGATCGAAGACGAGTTCGACGACCGCGACGGCGAAAGTGGCATCGTTTCGCTCGCCGATGGCAGCTACCGCGTTGCCGGCGACGCCGATATCACGGCCGTCAACGAAGCCTTCAATGTCAAGCTCAGCGAAGCCGAGTTCGACACCATCGGCGGCATCGTCGCCGACCGCCTGGGCCGTGTACCCCGGCGCGGCGAGGCGGTCGACCTCGGCGGACTGCGCTTCGCGGTGATGCTCACGCGCGGCGGCGCGGTGCGCTGGTTCCGTGTCGCCCGGGTGTCGGCGCGCGAAGCGGCCGATGCGGCCGCGCTGGCCGCACGCGCCGGCGGCGGCGGCGGCAGCGCGGGCTCCAAAGGCGCTGGTTGAGCCTGGGCGCGCAGTCGCGCATGACTTTGCCTTGGCGTGTGCCGGCCCGTGTGCAGCGGCCGTGGCACTGGCTGGTCGGTGTTGCCGCACTCGGCGCGTTGCAGACCCTGGCTTTTGTCCACACGACCCTGCTATGGTGGCTGCCGATGATCGGCGCGGCGGTGCTGGTGTCCCGGCTCGACCGCGCCACGCCACGCCAAGCCGCACTGCTCGGCTGGGCCTACGGCCTGGGCTGGCTGTGCGGCGGCGTCTGGTGGTTGTTCATCAGCCTGCATGATTTTGGCGGGCTCGCAGCGCCGCTGGCGGTGGCCGCGGTGGTCTTGCTCAGTGCGGCGCTGTCGCTGTACCTCGCGGCCGCGGCGGCGGCCTATGCCCGCTGGCGCAGCCGGAAACTGCTGCCCGATGTGCTGCTCTTTGCGGCGGTCTGGTTGCTTGCCGAATGGGCCCGGGGCGTGATCTTCACCGGCTTCCCGTGGCTGGCCAGCGGGTATTCGCAAGTCGATTCTTCGCTCGCGGCGGCGTTGCCCTGGGTCGGCGTGTACGGCGTCGGCGTGATGGTCGCAGTGGCCGGTGTTTTACTGTCGCGGCTGGTCGGCACTGCGCCGGCGCCGGCGGGCCAACGCCGGCGGGCTGCGGCTGCGCTGATCGGGCTGCTGGTGGCGCCGCTGGTGCTGGCGCCAATCGACTTCAGCCTAAGCACCGGCAAGCTCCGCGTGGCCCTGATCCAGACCGGCGTGTCGCAAGACGAAAAATTTGCCGTCGAACGCATGCCGGCGGCGCTGGCCTGGTTGTCGCAGACGCTGCACGAAGCGCAGGCCGATCTGGTGATCGCGCCGGAGACCGCGGTGCCGCTGCTGCCGCACCAGTTGAGCGACTTCGCGCCCGGTTGGTGGGACGCGCTGGTCGCACACTTCAAC
>JANOKR010000359.1:0-4710 GCA_031419315.1 Betaproteobacteria bacterium | reverse complement strand
CCACCACCTTACGCCGACCACACCGTGGTCGACCAGGCTGTGAGCGCGGCGCGTGCACGCACGCCGGCCGCGGCCGGTTTTGTCAACGCCGTGCTGCGCCGTTTTTTGCGCGAGCGCGAAGCCGTCGTTGCGGCGGTACGGCACGCGCCAGTGGCGATGTGGAACCACCCCCTGTGGTGGATCGACCGTGTCAAGCAGGACTGGCCGGCGCAGTGGCGGGGCCTGCTCGCGGCGGCCAACCAGCATCCGCCGATGACGCTGCGCGTGAACATTCGCCGCAGCACCGGCGCCGCCTATGTGCAACGGCTGGCCGCGCAGGGCCGCGCCGCGACGCTGCTCGCCGACCCGGCGTTTGGTGGCCAGGCGGTGGTCTTGGCGCAGCCCTGCCCGGTGACCCAGTTGCCGGGTTTTGCCGAGGGCGAGGTCTCGGTGCAGGACGCGAATGCGCAGCGTGCGGCGCTGCTGCTCGTGGGCGGCGGTGGTGGTGGTGTTGGTGATGCCGATTCTGGCGCTGTAACCGAACGCCTGGCCGGCGGCGCACGTGTGCTCGACGCCTGCGCCGCACCGGGGGGCAAGACCGCGCACCTGCTCGAGCTGGCGGATATCGACCTGCTCGCCGCCGACAGCGACCCGCTGCGCCTGCGCCTGGTTCAGGACAACCTCAACCGCATCGGCGCGCATGCCGAGCTGCGCGCCGCCGACCTGCGCCACACCGCGAGCTGGTGGGATGGCCGGCCGTTCGACGCGATCCTGCTCGACGCGCCGTGCACGGCGAGTGGCATCGTGCGGCGCCACCCCGATGTGCGCTGGCTGCGGCGCGCCGATGATGTCAGGGCGCTGGCGCGCATCCAGGCCGAACTGCTTGACGCGCTGTGGCCCTTGCTCAAACCCGGCGGCCGGTTGCTGTATGTAACCTGCTCGGTCTTCCGCGCCGAGGGTCAGGACCAGATCGACGCATTTTTGCAACGGGCGGGCCCCGGCACAGTGCGGCTGGACCCGGCGTCGCCCGGGCATCTGCACACCCTGCCCGACAATGAGGAGTCCGCCAACGGCGCCGGCCCGGCTGCGCTGGCGGACGGTTTTTTTTATGCCTTGCTCGTCAAGCCATTTGAAGTGAAGAACAAGATCTGAAGCCCGATGCCACCGCGCATGCAGATAGTCCGGCGACCACTGATCGCACTGCTGCTCGCGCTGGCAGGGGCGCTGGCCGCCGTGCTGCCGGGTATCGGCCGCGCCCAAGGGGTCGACCTCGCGACGCTCGCGTTGCAGCGCCAGGACGGCGCGCTGTCGCTGGACTTCAGCGCCCGCTTGAGCCTGTCGAAGACCGTTGAAGACGCGCTGCAACGCGGCGTGCCGGTGTACTTCGTCGCCCAGGCGACGCTGCTGCGCAGCCGCTGGTACTGGCGCGACGAACGTGTTTCGCGGGTCAACCGCATGTGGCGCGTGGCGTACCAGCCGCTGACATCGACCTGGCGGGTGGGTGTCGGCGCGATCACGCAGAGCTACCCGACGCTGCCCGAAGCACTGGCCGCCTTGTCGCGCACCTCGGGCTGGAAACTCGCCGATGCGGCGCAGATCGACGCCGATTCGCGCCACTATGTCGAGTTCGAGTTCCGCCTCGATACGACCCAGCTGCCGGGCCCGATGCAGATCGGCCTGACGACCCAGGCCGACTGGGTGCTGCGGGTCGAGCGCACCTTGCGCGTCGACTGAAGCGCACGCCGCCGCATGGCCACTTCACGCGCCTCGACCCGCTGGGGCCTGATCGTCGCCGCGCTGGCGGCCACCGCCGCAGCGCTGGTGATCGCTTTTGCGCTGTCGTTCAGCAGCGCTGAGCGCGGTGGTTTTTACGAGCGCGAGTTTGTCTGGCTGTTCTGGGTCAATGTCGCGGTGGCGGCGCTGCTCGCGCTGGTGCTGTTGCTGGCCGCGGTGCGCATGGTCGTGCGTCTGCGCCGCGGCAAGTTCGGCAGCCGGCTGCTGCTGCGCCTGGCCGGCGTTTTTGCGCTGGTGGGGATCCTGCCGGGGCTGCTGATTTATACCGTTAGCTATCAGTTTGCGGCGCGCAGCATCGAAGCCTGGTTCGACGTCCGCCTGGCCGGCGCACTCGATGCCGGCCTCGCCTTGGGCAAGGGCACGCTGGATTCGCTGCAAGCCGATGTCGCGGCCAAGGCCGGCATCGCCGCGTCCCGGTTGGCAGACACCCGCGGCATGCCGGGCGTGCTGCTGCTCGAGCGCCTGCGCGAACAGGTCGGCGCCAGCGAGATCGCACTGCTCGGGCCGAACGGCCAGGTGCTGATGACAGCGGGCACCTCGGCCAGTGCGATCGCCCCCGAACGCCCCGGCGCGGCGCTGCTGCGCCAGGCGCGGGGCGGCGCGCCAGCGAGCCAGATCGAAGGCCTCGAAGACACCCCCGGCGGCGCCCGCATCCGGGCGCTGGCGCGCATCCCGAGCAGCGATATCGCCCTCAATGCCGGCGACGACCGCTTTGTGCTCCTGGTGCAGCCGCTGCCACGCACCCTGGTCACGAACGCGCTGGCGGTGCAGGCCGCGAACAGCGAATACCAGCAGCGCGCGCTGGCGCGCGACGCGCTGCGCCGGATGTATATCGGCACGCTGACATTGGCGATGATCCTGTCGGTGTTTGGTGCGGTGCTGCTGGCGATCGTGCTCGGCAACCAGATCGTGCGCCCGCTGCTGTTGCTCGCCGATGGTGTGCGCGAGGTCGCCCAGGGTGACCTGCGCGCCAAGCCGGTGTTTGCATCGGCCGACGAGCTTGGCGGCCTGACACGCTCGTTTGCCGACATGACCCAGCAACTCGCCGATGCGCGGGCGCAGGCGCAGGGCAGCCTGCACCAGTTGGAGACCGCGCACACACAGCTGCAGACGATCCTGGACAACCTGACCGCCGGGGTCATCGTCTTCGACCGCTACGGCCACATCGACACCGCCAACCCCGGCGCGACGCGCATCCTGCGCCAGCCGGTGCAGGCCTCGCGCGGGCGCAGCCTGGGCGAAGTCCCGGGCCTGCAGGATTTTGCCGACGCCGTGATGCAGCGCTTCGAGACCCTGGCCAGCGCCCCCGCAGAAGGCGAGCGCGAAGAGTGGCAGGACGCCTTTGTGCTCAACCCCGGCCAGCCCGACGCCGTGACCCTGCTTACCCGCGGTGCGACGCTGCCCGGCCAGGCCAGGCTGCTGGTCTTCGACGACATCACCGAGGTCGTCTCGGCACAGCGCGCGCAGGCCTGGGCCGAGGTCGCGCGGCGCCTGGCCCACGAGATCAAAAATCCGCTGACGCCGATCCAGTTGTCGGCCGAGCGCATGCAGCACAAGCTCGAGTCCAAGCTCGAAGGCAGCGAACGCGCGCTGCTGGTGCGCAGCGTGGCGACCATCGTGGCCCAGGTCGAGTCGATGAAGTCGCTGGTCAACGAGTTCCGCGACTACGCGCGCCTGCCCGCCGCGCAGCCCGCGCCATTGCAGTTGAATGCGCTGGTCGCCGAAGTGCTGGCGCTGTACGGCCAGGCGCAGGAACAGGGGCAGCTGCTGGCCCGGCTCGACGACAGCCTGCCGCAGATCGAAGGTGATGCGACCCAGCTGCGCCAGGTGGTGCACAACCTCGTGCAAAACGCGCTCGACGCGGTCGCCGAGCGCCAGGCCGCCAGCGCCGACGGCCAGGTGCTCGTCAGCACCGAACCGGTTCGGGCCGAAGACGGCGCGCTGCGCGCGGTGCGCCTCGTCATCACCGACAATGGCCCCGGCTTTGCCGAGCATGTGCTCAAGCGGGCCTTCGAGCCCTATGTCACGACCAAGAGCAAAGGCACCGGCCTGGGGCTGGCGGTGGTCAAGAAGATCGCCGACGAACATCGTGCACGTGTCCGCCTGAGCAACCTTCACAAAAGCCCGGCACCCGGCAGCCCCATCATCGGGGCGCGGGTATCGTTATCATTTTCGACTCTGCACCCGCCTGAATCGGCCGCTGCGATGCGGGCCGCTTGAGCCCGATCAACGCGACCGCAAACGGCCCGAATCGCCCCCCACCGCCCCGTATGGCCACCATCCTAGTAGTTGACGACGAGCTCGGCATCCGAGCCCTGCTGAGCGAAATCCTCACCGACGAAGGGCATACCGTCGAGCTCGCGGAAAACGCCGCTCAGGCCCGCGCAGCCCGCGAACGTTTCAAGCCCGACCTGGTGCTGCTCGACATCTGGATGCCCGACGTCGACGGCATCACCTTGCTCAAGGAATGGGCGGGCAGCGCGATGCTCACGATGCCGGTGATCATGATGAGTGGCCACGGCACCATCGACACCGCGGTGGAGGCGACCAAGTTCGGTGCCACGGCCTTCCTCGAAAAGCCGATCACGCTGCAAAAACTGCTGCGCGCGGTCGACCAGGCGCTGGTGCGGCTGGCGCCGCGCCTCGCCCCCGCGCTGGCCGATCTGCGCCCTGGCGGCTTGCTGGGTGGCGGTGTGCACGCGCTGTCGGCGGGCGCGGCGGCGGGTGTCGGTGCAGCCGCGGCCGAACCCGTCGGCCCGCAGCCGACGCAGAGCTTCGACCTCGACCGACCGCTGCGCGAAGCGCGCGATGCGTTCGAGAAGAGTTATTTCGAATTCCACCTCGCCCGCGAAGGCGGCTCGATGACCCGCGTCGCTGAAAAAACCGGCCTCGAACGCACCCACCTCTACCGCAAGCTCAAGCAGTTGGGCGTCGACC
>JANOKR010000358.1:0-1874 GCA_031419315.1 Betaproteobacteria bacterium | reverse complement strand
ACTTCAACCAACCGGGCCGCGCCGCGCTGATCGGGCTGCCGCTGGGCAGCTACGAGGCGGGCTATACCAACTCGGTGATCGGATTGGGCCTGGGCTTGGGTGGTGCGGCGGGTGTCGGCGGCTTGGCCAACCCGGCTGCGGTGGCGACGATCACGACCGCGACCGCGACCGCGACCGCGACCGCGACCACGCCGCCCTACCGCTACGACAAATACCACCTCGTGCCCTTTGGCGAATTTGTGCCGCCGGGGTTTCGCTGGTTCATCGAGCTGATGAACATCCCGCTCGGCGACTTTTTGCGCGGGCCGGTCGATGCGCCGTCGTTTGCGGTCGGCGCCGCACCCGCACAACGCGTGGCGCCGAACAACTGCTAAGAAGACCTCTTCGGCGAAGACCTCGCGGTGCGTTTTGTCGTCGCCGCCCAGGCCCCGACGATGCTGGCCAATATCAGCAACATCGGCTGGTTCGGCAATACCGTGGCGATCCCGCAGCACCTGAATATCAGCCGCGTGCGCACGCTCGAGTTGCAGCGCCCGATGCTGCGCGCGACGAATACCGGCGCGACCGCCATCGTCGACCACCGCGGGCGCGTTACGCAGCAACTCAAGCCCTTCACACGGGGTGTGCTTGACGGCGTTGTCGAAGGCCGCAGCGGCATCACGCCCTATGCCTGGTGGGCCGGGCGCTTTGGCCTGTGGCCGCTGGTCGGGTTGGCGATCGTGGTCCTGCTCGTGATCGCCGGCCCGAGGTTCAGCGCCCGGCGCGCACCAGCCGACCCGGCCGCGCGCTCGTGATCACACCTTCGCGCTGCACGGCGACGCCGTTGACCCAGGTGCCGACGTAACCCTGCGCGACCTGCAAAAAACGCTTGCCGCCGGCCGGCAGGTCGTGCACCAGTTTTGGTGTGCCGACCGCGAGCCGCGCCGGGTCGATGACATTCAAGTCCGCACGCCGCCCGGGGGCGATCAAGCCGCGGTCGGCCAGCCCCAGATAGCCGGCGTTGCGCGAAGTCAGCATCTGCACCGCGCGCTCCAGCGGCAGCTTGGCCGCCGTGCGGTCACGCACCCAATGGGTGAGCATGAAGGTCGTGAAACTGGCGTCGCAGACGGTGCCCACATGCGCGCCGGAATCGCTCAGGCCAAACAGCGCGCGCGGGTGGTCGAGCATCTTGCGCACGGTGTCCAGCGAGCCGTCGTTGTAGTTGAAGATCGGAAAATAAATCAGGTTGCCGCCGCCACCTTCGACGAGATGGTCGTAGAGCGCTTCGAGCGCGGTGCAGCCGCGTTGTTTGGCGCGGACATAAAAGCTCGTCTTCACATCGGGCTCGTAGTCGGGCGCGCTGTCCGGCTTCACGCCAAGAGGAAACATGCGTGCGCTGATGAGTTCGATGCGTGCCAGCAAGATGTCCACCAGCGGCGGGATCGGCGTGCCGTCACCGGCCAGCGGCTCGCTCTTTTCGGCCAGGATGCGGGCCTTGCGCGCCGGTTCGCGCAGCGCGGCAGCACGCTGCGCCAGCGGCAGCTCGGCGACTGCCTTGTAGCCCGGGAAACCCATGAAGGGATGAAAGCTGGCCTCCAGCCCGTTGATGACGCCGATGCCACGTGCGGCGGTCTGCAGGTACAGCGGCAAGCCGCCCGCGACGGCGGCGTCGACACGCTGGCGCATCTGCCGCCACTGCTCGCCGCCGGGATCGCGCTGCAGCCAGGTCATCGACAGCGGCCGGCGCGCCGCCCGCGCCAGGGCGACGACCAAGTCAAATTCGTCGTCGAAGCGATCGGCGCCACGCAGCAAGTCGAAGTCGCTGACGACTTGCACGACGCCGTGCGACCCGCCGTCAAACGCCTCGGCGATGCCGACCAGCTCGGCGCTGCCGG
>JANOKR010000357.1:0-4661 GCA_031419315.1 Betaproteobacteria bacterium | reverse complement strand
AAGCCCATGCCTCGCCTGCCTCGCGCGCCATCGTGCACGTGCGGCCGCCACCACGCTGGTGCTGCGTGACAGCGCCGATGGTCCGCAAGTCTTGATGGTCAAGCGATCGCTCAGCGCGAGCTTCATGCCCGGTGCCTATGTGTTCCCCGGCGGTGCCGTCGATGCTGCCGATGCCGAAGTCACTCATCACGAGAGTGCAGTGGCATTGGCTGAACGCATCGGCCGCGTCACCGGCGTCGGCAACCGCGCATTGGCCTACGCGGTGGCCGCATTGCGCGAATGCCGGGAAGAATGCGGCCTCGACCTCGGCAGCACCGCCGCGCTGCAGCCTTGGAGCCACTGGGTCACGCCGCTGGGTTTGCCCAAGCGCTTCGACACGCTGTTCTTCGTCTGCCGGGCTCCGCTGGGCCAGGTCGCGCGGCCCGACGCGGCCGAGACCACGACCCTCGAATGGGTCGTGCCCCGCAGCGCACTGCAAGCCCAGGCGGCTGGAGGTTTCCCGATGGAGTTTGCGACGCTGAGCACAGTGCGTTCGCTGCTGCCCTTCGCTGATCGCGACGTGCAGGCCATCCTCGACCACGCCGCAGCGCAAGCCCAGCTGCCGCCGCTGCATCCGCGCGTGCAGCTCGACGAGACGGGGCGTGTCGTCGGCGTCCTGCTGCCCGGCCAGCCGGGCTACGCCGACCTCGAAGGCGACGGCGAATGAACGACCGCATCCGCGAACTCGGCTTCTTCCTGCGCGTATCGGAAGAAGCCAGTTTCAGCGCCGCAGCGCGCAGCCTCGACCTCGACCCGTCGACGATCAGCAAGGTCATCCAGCGGCTGGAGAACCGCCTCGCCGTGCGCCTGTTCCACCGCACTTCGCGCGTGCTGCAGTTGACGCAGGAGGGCGAGCAGTTCCTGGCTGCCGCACAGAAGGTGATGCAGGCACTCGAAGAAGCCGAAGCCTCGGTGAGCACGGCCGTCACCGAAGCCACCGGCGTGCTGCGCATCAGCAGCACCGCGGCCTTCGCGCGCCGGCGGCTGGCGCCGCTGCTGCCGGCTTTCCTGCGGGCCAACCCGCTGGTGCGTGTCGAGGTGATCGTGGCCGCGACGCCGCCCGACATCTTCGAGCAGCAGATCGACATCTCGTTCCAGAGCGGCAACATCCCCGATTCGACTCTGGTTGCGCGCCGCATCACTACCGCGCGTTGGCACTTGTGCGCATCGCCAGCCTACCTCCACCATGCCGGCGTGCCGCACACACCGGGCGACCTGGCAAGGCACCAGTGCCTGAACTTCCTGCCCGGCTCGTTTCGCAGCCGCTGGCCCTTGAAGTGCGACGAACAGGTCGTCACGCACGAACCCAAAGCGCTGGCTGCCGCCAACAACGGTGACATGCTGTGCGCGCTCGCCACGATGGGCCTGGGCATTGCGCGGCTGGCCGACTATCACATCGACGTCGAGGTGCAAAGCGGCCAGCTCGTGGTGGTCCTGGAAGACCACGCGCTCGAGCGCGAACCGATCTATGCCGTCTTCGCCAGCAAGCGCCACCTGAGCCCGCGTGTGCGCGCCTTCCTGGAGCACGCCGGCAGCTTGATGTCCGAGGCCTGAGCGGCTGCAACCACGCGGGCCCGTGCCCGCACTGTGCCCGCAAGGCACAGTTGCTGGGTAACCGCCTTCCTTGCCGCGCAGCAGGGGCGCCGCGATGCTGTGGCCATGCTGCCTTCCCCTTCGGCCGACGCGCTCGCCGGTCTTCAAGTGCTCGACTTCACGATCGTGATGTCCGGGCCGATGTGCACCCGCATGCTGGCCGACGCTGGCGCCGACGTGATCAAGGTCGAGCCGCCTGAGGGCGACGTCGTGCGCCAGCGCGCGCCTGTGCGCGGCGGCATCAGCACCTACTACGCATCGATGAACTGCGGCAAGCGCAGCATCGTGTTGAACCTCGCCACCGACGAAGGCAAGTCGCTCGCACGCCAGCTCGCGGCACAGGCCGACGTGGTGGTGGAGAACTTCCGCCCCGGCGTGATGAAGCGGCTCGGCCTGGACTACGCAGCGCTGTTGGCCGGCAACCCGCGGCTGATCTATGCGTCGATCTCCGGCTTCGGGCAGACCGGGCCGAAGGCCGGCGCGCCGGCCTACGCGCCGGTGATCCATGCCGCATCGGGCTACGAGGCGGCGAACATCGGCTACCAAAACGATACCAGCGACCAGAGCCGGCCGGCCAACAACGGCATCTTCCTGGCCGACGTGCTGGGCGCAAGTTATGCCTTCGGCGCGATCCAGATGGCGCTGGTCGAGCGCACGAACAGCGGCCGCGGCCAGCATGTCGACGTCTCGCTGATGGACTCGGTGCTCGGCATGCTGATCTACGAAATGCAGGCCGCGCAGTTCCCCCCCGAGCGCAGGCGCCAGGTCTACGAGCCTGTGCGTTCGAGAGACGGCTGGGTGATGGTGGCCGCAGTCACGCCGAAGAACCAGGACGCCTTGTTCGACGTCATCGGCCGGCCCGAGGCCAAGACCGACCCGCGCTTCTGCACCGTGGCGGCCAAGGAGTCCCACTGGCCAGCGCTGCTGGAAATGATCGAGGCCTGGACGCGCCAGCGCAGCGGCGAAGAGTGTGAACAGGTGCTGATGGCCGCCGGCGTGCCGTGCAGTCGCTACCGCAGCGTGGCCGAGGCGATGGCCGACCCGCAACTCGCCGAGCGCGGTTTCCTGGCCGAGTTGGGCGAAGGCGACGGCCGCTTCAAGTGCGCCAACCTGCCCTTCCTGATGAGCCGCACACCGACCCGCGCCCGCGCCCGCCTGGCGCAATTGGGCGAAGACGGCGATGCCGTGCTGCGCGAAAAACTCGGCCTCGACGAAGCTCGCCTGGCGGCGCTGCACGCGCGTGGTGTGCTCGGATGAAACTGCCCGCGATGGGCTCCGTGATCGGCTCCGCGATCGAACCCATGATCGAACCCACGCCTTTGCCCGGCGACGAAGAGCGCACGCTGCTGCGCGAATCTCTGCGCGGCCTGCTGCAGCAGCACTGGCCGGCGGCGGGCGCCATCGAACGAGCCGCCGACCGCCATGCTGTCGCCGCGCTGTGGCAACGACTCGTCGGCCAGGGCCTGGCGGCGCTGGGCCTTGACCCGACCGAAGGGGGCCTGCGCGAAGCCGTGCTGGTGATGGAAGAACTGGGCCGCGCGGCGTGCCCGGCGCCCCTCGCAGGCGCGGTGATCGCGAACCTGCTGCTGGCGCGCGCCGACGCAAGCGCCGAGTGGCTGGCGCCGCTGCACGCCGGCACGTCGCGCCTGGCCATCGCCGTGCCGGGCGGCGACGCCGACGCCGGCAGGCTGCGCATCGACAGCGGTGCGGCCAGCGGCACGCTGCACGCCGTCGACCTTGCGCTGCATGCGACGCACTTGTTGGCGCCGGTGGGTGAAACGCTGGCGCTGGTCGACCTGGGCCACGGCGGCGTGCAAGTCGAACCGGCGCGTGCGCTGGGCCTGGACGGCCATGCCGGCTGGGCCGAAGTGCGGCTGCACAACGCACCGGCACAGACGCTGCCGCTGACGGCTGACGCAGCTGCCGCGTTACCGCTGCTGCTGCGTCTGCTGTGGCTGGCGCGCGCGCACGGTGCGGCGCGCCGCGCCTTCGAGATGGCCGTCGACTACGTAAAAGATCGGCGCCAGTTCGGCCAGCCGGTCGGCCGCTTCCAGGCCGTGCAGCACAAGCTGGCCAACGCGCTGATCGCGCTCGAAGCGGTGCGCCTCACGATAGCCAGCGCTGCCGGCGCCTTCGATCGTGGCAGTGCCGACTGGCCCTACTTTGCCGCCGCCGCATCGGGTTTTAGCGCGCAGGCGCTGCGCCAGGTATCGCTGGAAACACAGCATGTCTTCGGCGCCATCGGCTATGCCGAAGAACACGAGGCGCCGCGCCACTTTCGCCGTGTTCACCTGGACACGCTGGCGCTCGGCGGGGCGACGCAAGCCCGGCGCGAACTCGCCGCGCATCTGCTCGACGACGACACCGCGACCCTGCCCGAATACGACCTCGGCCCGGCCGGCAATGCCTTTCGCGAAGAGGTGCGCGACTGGCTGCAAAGACACTGGACCGGCGAACGCAAAGCCTCCTTCGACCGCTTGCGCTTCCACGACCGCGAATTCGATCCGACGTTCGCCAAGGACATCGGCGCCACCGGCTGGATCGGCCTCAGTTGGCCCGCACAACACGGCGGCCAGGCGCGCAGCCCGCGCGAGCAGATCGCTTTTGTCGAAGTGATGGAGCGCGCCGAAGCGCCGCGCATCGGCGCCAGCGTGCAGGCCAACGCGCTGCTGATGCACGGCACGCCCGAGCAACGCGCGCGCTACCTGCCCGAGATCCTGCGCGGCCAGGCGATGCACGGCATGGGCTACAGCGAGCCCGAAGCCGGCAGCGACCTGGCGGCGCTGCGCACCAAGGCCACGCGTGGGCACGACCAGAACGGCGACCACTGGCTGATCAACGGCCAGAAGATCTGGACCACCACCTGGTGGGGCAAGTACATGTTCCTGGCCGCGCGCACTGATGCGGATCCGAGCGCCGACGTCGAAAATTACAAACGCGCGCCACACGCCGGCATCAGCATGTTCATCGTGCCGATGGACAGCCCCGGCATCAGCATCAAGCCGGCGACAACGATGTACGACGGCAGC
>JANOKR010000356.1:0-3483 GCA_031419315.1 Betaproteobacteria bacterium | reverse complement strand
GCCGGCTCGCTGAGCCAGCCCGCGGCTTCGAAGCCCGCGTTCAGGCCGCAATAAGGCAGCGACAGACTCGTCGCAAAGCTGCGCACATCGTCGCTCACCGATTGAGCAAAGTCCTGCCCGGGATGCTGGCGTGCGGTGCCCCAGACGCGGATCGCGGCCTGCGGAATCAGGAACTGGTGTTGCAGCGCGTCGACCAGCACGGCGGGCAGCTGTTCGGCATCGGCCGTCAGCAGTACGGCCTGGATACAGCGGTGCAGCCGGTCGGCGATGGCGACATTTTCCTGGCCGTGGCGGAGCATCTCGATGAGCTTCATCTCCATGCCTTTGAGACGCTCGCGCAGCATCTCCATCTGGCGCTCTTGCAGCGAGACCGCGCGCCGGCCATGCGGGCTGGTGAGTTGGATCGCGCCAAGCAGCTCGGCGTGGCGCTCGAAGAAGCCGGGTGTGTTGGCCAGGTAGTTGGCGATATCGTTTTCGGTGATGCCTTGCACGCCGGCAGTTCCGGCCGCCGTGCCTGTGGTCGTGGTCAAAGTTCGATCTCCCCTTCAAAAACTGTTTCTGCCGGGCCGGTCAACAAGACGGCGCTGTCGCCACCGGCCCAATCGATCGTCAGCAAGCCGCCGCGGGTCTGCACATCGACCCGCGCATCGAGCCAGCCGAGCGCGATGCCGGCGGCCACCGCGGCACAGGCCCCGGTGCCGCAGGCTAACGTTTCACCTGCACCGCGCTCGTGGACCCGCAGCCGGATCTGGTTGCGCTTGACGATCTGCATGAAGCCGGCATTCACCTGCTGCTTGAACCGCGGGTGCAACTCGACCAGCGGGCCGATCTCGCCGACACGCGCGGCGTCGACATCGGCGACGAGCTGCACCGCGTGCGGGTTGCCCATCGAGACCACCGCGATCTCGACCGGCACTTCGAGACGCACACCGTTGTCCAGCGCCAGCGGCCAGAGGTCGAGCCGGTGCACCCGCCGCGGCACCAGGCCGGCGGTGTCGAAGGGCACCTGGGCGGCATCAAAAACCGGCGCGCCCATGTCCACCGTGACGCGGCCGTCAGTGGCGGTGCACAGGGCCAGCACGCGGTTCATGGTCTCAACACGGAGCTGCGTCTTTTCGGTCAGGCCGCGCTGGCGCACGAAGTGCAAGAAGCAACGCGCGCCATTGCCACAATGTTCAACTTCGTCGCCGCTGTTGTTGTAGATGCGGTAGCGGAAGTCGATGCCGGCGGTGCTGCTTCGCTCGACCACGAGGATCTGGTCGGCACCAACACCAAAACGCCGGTCGCCAAGCCGGCGCGCCTGGTCGGCCGTCAGCTCGATCGGCGTGGTGGTGGCGTCGAGCACGACAAAATCGTTGCCGGCGCCTTGCATCTTGGTGAAGCGCAGCTTCATGAGGCCGCGATTATCAGGCCGCGATGACTGATAAACCTTCGTGCTGCGCACTCCGGTATTCGCCCTTGGGGCGGCCCTGCGGGCTTATGGCGCGCCGTACAACGACGCCTCACCCGCCGGGCGGGTCTTGAAGCGTTTGTGCACCCACAGGTATTGCGGCGGGTCGCGGGCGATCTGCTGCTCGATGAAGGTGTTCATGCGCGCGGTATCGGCCAGCGCATCGTCGGTCGGCCAGCCGTCCCAGGCCGCACCGAAGTGGACCCGCCAACCGGCGCCGCCGGGCAGCATCTGCACGACCACCGGCTGCACGATCATGCCGAGCGCGCGCGCGATGCGCGAAGGCGCCAGCAGGGTGCTCGCCGGCACGCCGAAGAAGGGCACAAAGGCCGCATCCTTGGCGCCAAAATCCTGGTCGGGCATGTTGAAAAAAGCACCGCCCTCGCGCAGCCGCTTGAGGACTGGGCGGATGCCGGCGCGGCGCGGGAACAATTCCGCACGGCCAAAGCGCAGCCGGCCGCCTTTGACCACGCTGTCCAGATAGGCGCTGCTCTGCGCCTGATAGACATCGATGCCGATGCGGCCCTGGAACAGCTGCACCGCCACACCGGCGACTTCGAGCCCGACGAAGTGCGGCACCAGCCACATCACCGGGCGCGCGCTGCGGTCGGCCAGACCGACGTCACCTTCGACCTTGATCAGCGTTTTCAGGCGCTTAGGCCTGGCGTACCAGAGCAGGCCGCGCTCGATCAGGCTGCGCCCGAGCAGCGCAAAGTGTTCGCGCACGATGGCCTCGCGCGGCGCTGCCCCGAGCGCTGGAAAACAGAGTTCGATATTGCGCCGCGCGATACGCCGGCGGGTCCATGCAAAGCGGTACAGCAGCGCGCCAAAACCACGCCCGACCGCGGCCAGCGCGCCCAGCGGCAACAGGCTCAACAGCCGCAACAGCGCGACCAGGATGCGGGCACCGAGCTCCACGTTGTGGGCCTCTCAGAGCGCGCCGGCCGCGGGCTGGGCACGGGGCGACTTGTAGCGGTGGTAGCCCCATAGATACTGACCTGGGTGCTGTTGGATCAAGGCCTCCATCGAGCGATTGATCGCGGTCGCCGCGGCGACTTGCGCGACAGTCGTTGCCACTTCATCAGCGGCGGCCCGCGGCGCCACCGGCAGTGGCTGGACCAGCGGCGACACACGAACGACATAACCAGCGCCGCGGGGCAGTCGCTCGCACCAGAGCAAGAGCACCGCTGCGCCGGTCTGTTGCACCAGCCGCGCCGCCAGCGTCATGGTGTACGCCGGTTTGCCAAAGAACGGCGCCCAAACCCCCTGGCCGTCGGGCGGCACCTGGTCGGGCAGCAGGCCGACGGTCTCGCCGCGGCGCAGCGCGCGCAACAGCTGGCGCACCCCCGACAAATTGGCCGGCGCGGTGGCCAGCGCAGGACGCGCGCGCGCGGTCTGCTCCAGCTCGCGCAGCCAGGCCTGGCGGGCGGGGCGGTAGAGCACGGTCATCGGCTGGCGCGCGCCAAAGCGTTCGGCCACCGCCTGCCCGGCAACTTCAAAGCTGCCCATATGCGGCGTCAGCAGCAGCAGCCCGCCGGGCTGGCCGATGCAGGCTTCGACAAGCTCGGCACCTTCCCAGCGCACCGGGTCGGCAATCGGCTCGCTCGCCGGGCGCAACCACAGCCGCGGCAGCTCGAAGACCAGCCGGCCGGCTTCGGCGATGCAGGCGCGGCGCTCGGCCGCCGAGATGCCCGCCAGCGCGGCGTTTTCACGCACCCGCGAGCGGTAACTCGGCGACAGCAACCAGGTCAGCCAGCCGGCAACCGCGCCCAGAGCGTGCAAATGCCGCAGGCGCTGTCGGGACATCCAACGAACAAGGCCAAGCATGTTTCTTATAATCGCGACTGATCGCCGAGTTAAGGACAACTTGCGGGGCGACGCGGTGAAGGAATTCCTCAACCGCCGGGCTGCAAAGCCCGAATACCGCTAAAGCGTCGCCGCTTTCCAGGATTTCCTGATCGGCCACGCCGGATCAACCCAACCTGGAGCTCACACAAGTGGCCAACGATTATCTCTTCACCTCTGAATCGGTC
>JANOKR010000355.1:0-6214 GCA_031419315.1 Betaproteobacteria bacterium | reverse complement strand
GACTTTGCTGCAACTGCTCGAGTCGTTGCCGGCGGCGGCCGACGAAGCCGCTGCGCCGCTGGCCATGCCAGTGCAGTACGTCGCGCGGCTCGACGACGGTGCCAACCCGCAGCGTGTTTTTTGGGGCCGGCTGGCCAGCGGTGGCGTCGAGCGCGGCGACCGCATCCAGGTCTTTCCGAGTGGCGAGCAGGCCACCGTGACCGCCGTGCGGCGCGCCGGTCGCGAAGTTGGCAGTGCCGGCGTCGGCGAATCAGCGGGCCTGGTGCTCGACCGGCCGCTGGACATCTCGCGTGGCGATTGGATCGTCGCTGTCGTCGCTGTCGTCGCTGTCGTCGCTGACGTCGCTGTCGGCGAGCCGCAGGCCGTTGCGCGGCCGACCACCGAGTTCAGCGCGACGCTGTCGTGGCTGGACACCGAGCCGGCGCAGGTTGGCCGCAAATACTGGGTCCGCCACGGCCACCGCTGGGTGCAGGCACGCATCACCGCGATCGAGCACCGGCTCGATATCCAGACCCTGCGGGCGACCGATGCCAAAGAACTTGCGGTCAACGATATCGGTCGTGTGCGCGTCGCATTGCAACAGCCGCTGCCACTGACCCCGTACCGCGACAACCGCGTCGGCGGCGCGCTGATCGTGGTCGATCCAGTCAGCCACCGCACCAGCGGCGCGCTGCTCGTCGAAGGAGAATTTCTATGACCGGCAGGGTGACTTTCATTGGCGCCGGCCCCGGTGCGGCCGACCTGATCACGGTGCGCGGTGCACGCCTGCTGGCCCGAGCCGACGTCGTCTTGTTCGACGCCTTGATCGACCCGGCGTTGCGCGACTGCGCACCCGGCGCACGCTGGATCGACGTTGGCAAACGCGGTTTTTGTGATTCCACTGGCCAAACCCGGATCAACGCGCTGCTCGTGCAGCAGGCACAAAGCCACGGGCATGTGGTTCGCCTCAAGGGCGGCGACCCGAGTGTCTTTGGCCGCCTCGAAGAAGAACTCGAAGCACTGGCCAAAGCAGGCATCCAGAGCGAAGTCGTGCCCGGCGTCACCGCGGCGATCGCCGCCGCAGCCGCGTCCCAGCGCCCGCTCACCCGGCGCGGCCGCGGCCGAAGTGTCACCTTGAGCACCGCGATGACCCAGGCGGGCCACTTGCAGGCCTCGCGCAGCGCCGACACCGAGGTCTTCTACATGGCGGGTCGCCAGCTCGCCGCTTTAGGCCGGCGACTGCGCGACGCCGGCTGGCCCGACAACACGCCGGTGCTCGTCACCTCGCGTGCCGGCTGGCCCGACCAGATCGCCAGCGACCACCGGGTGGCCAGCTTGGCCGAAGCGGCGCTGTTGCACAGCGGAAGGCCGGCGGTGGTCACGGTGGGCGTGGGTGCGGAGCCCCTCGCAGCGGTCACAGCAAGCGCAGCGCTTGCCCGCGCTGACCAGACCCTCCAAAGCGCAGGGTCGATGCCGCTGCGGGCCTAGTAAAATCGGCGTTCGCTCCGGCTCGGCACCGGCCTTCGGGCCCGCCGTGCGGCCGAACCTGCCCTGCGCCAGCCAACTCTTTGCCTCCCGCCATGACCCATGTCGTTCTCGAATCGTGCATCAAGTGCAAGTACACCGACTGTGTCGATGTCTGCCCCGTCGATTGTTTTCGTGAAGGCGAAAACATGCTCACCATCGACCCCGACGAATGCATCGACTGCGCGGTGTGCATCCCCGAATGCCCGGTGAATGCCATCGTGCCCGAAGAAGACGTGCCCGCCGACCAGATCCACTTCATCAAGCTCAATGCCGATCTGGCCAAGACCTGGAAGAGCATCACCCGCAGCAAGCCCGGCTTGCCCGATGCCGACGACTGGAAAGACCGCAAGGACAAATTGTCCGAGCTGATCCGCTGACTTGACTTGCTGAAGTGATGGAACCCGTCCCGAACCCGCAGATTCCCGCCACTGCCGATGCCGCCGGCCAGGGCGGCCCCGTCGAAACCGATGCCGTCATCGTCGGCGCCGGCCCGGTCGGCCTGTTCCAGGTCTTCGAGCTCGGCCTGCTCGAGGTCAAGGCGCACATCATCGACTCGCTGGCCTACCCCGGGGGCCAGTGCATCGAGCTTTACCCCGACAAGCCGATCTACGACATCCCGGCCGTGCCGGTGTGCACCGGCAAAGAACTCACCGACAACCTGCTCAAGCAGATCGAGCCCTTCGGCGCGACCTTTCACCTCGGCGAAGAGGTCACCGTCGTCGAGCGGCAGGCGGACAAGCGATTTCTGGTCGAGACCAGCCGCGGCACGCGGTTGCTGACCAAGACGATCTTCATCGCGGGTGGCGTCGGCTCGTTCCAGCCGCGTACGCTGAAGGTCGAAGGTGTCGCCAAATACGACGGCACGCAGCTGCACTACAGCGTCAAAAGCCCGCAGCCCTTTGCCGGCAAGAACCTGGTCATCGTCGGTGGCGGCGACTCGGCACTCGACTGGGCGCTGAACTTTGCGCAAGACGGGCCGAACCGCGCCGAGAGCGTGATCGTGATCCACCGCCGCGACGGCTTTCGTGCCGCGCCAGCCAGCGTCGCGCGCATGCGCGAACTCTGCGAGCAGCTCGAGATGCAGTTCATCGTCGGCCAGATCAACGCCATCGAAGAAACCGACGGCCGCCTGACCGCGATCAAGGTCACCGGCGGCGACGGCGTCACGCGCGTCGTGCCGCTGGACATGCTGCTGGTCTTTTTTGGCCTCAGCCCCAAGCTCGGGCCGATTGCGCAGTGGGGCCTGACGATCGAGCGCAAGCAGATCACGGTGGACACCGAAAGGTTCGAGACCAATGTGCCGGGCATCTTTGCGGTCGGTGATATCAACACCTATCCCGGCAAGAAAAAATTGATCCTGTCTGGCTTTCACGAAGCTGCGCTCGCGGCGTTCGGTGCCGCGCCCTACGTCTTCCCGGACAAGCGCATCCTGCTGCAGTACACGACCACGAGCCCGAAGTTGCACAAGGTGCTCGGCGTCGAGTCGCCGGTCTTCGACTGACGTGCAATTGCCGCGACAGCGGCATAATCGAAGTTCTTCGCTAGGGGTGCTGGCGCCGTGCAGACGGTGTCGGCTGAGAAAGTCCCTTTGAACCTGATTGAGGTAATCCTCGCGCAGGGAAGCAGCTCTCCGATATCGCCCGCCCTGGGCGATGTATAGCGTGACCCGCTGACCTGCCATGTTTTGCAAAGGCAAACGATGGCATCGATTCATTCGCAACATCGGCAAACGATGATCGCCACCGCGGCGCTGCTCGCCTGCACCGTGGCATCGGCGCAGGCACCGAGCACGGCACAAACGATCACCATCAGCGGCCGCGCTGCGCCGGTGGTGTCGTTGGCCGGATTTGGTGACGTGCCGCTGGCGCGCGCGCCACTTTCGGGCAGCGTGATCAGCGCCGAACAGATCGCCGATTCGGGACTGCTGTCGCCGGCCGGCATCACGCGGCTGGACGCCTCGTTCAGCGATGCCTACAACGCCGAAGGGTACTGGAGCAGCTTCACCGCACGAGGCTACGTGCTCGACAACCGCAGCAACTTCCGCCGCGACGGCCTGCCGATCAACGCCGAAACCGCCATCGCATTGGGCAACAAGGAACGCATCGAGTTGCTGCTTGGTGTCAGCGGCATCCAGGCTGGCACCAGCGCGCCCGGTGGTCTTGTCAACTTCGTCGTCAAGCGGCCGAACGGCACCGCCGCACGCAGCGTCAGCCTGGGCTGGCAAGACGCGGGCACGCTTGACGCCCAGCTCGACTGGGGTGACCGCTTTGGTGCCGACGGCGCTGGTGGCTTTCGACTCAGCGCAAGCGCGACCCACATCAATCCGCAGGTGAACGCCGCCAAGGGCCGCCGGCAACTGGTCGCGCTGGCCACCGAATGGCGCATTGGCGCGGGCTCGCGCATCGAAGCCGAGATCGAAGTCAGCCGGCAGGCACAGCCCAGCGTGCCGGGCATGAGCCTGCTCGGCGGCCGCCTGCCTGATGCACACGAAGTCGACCCGCGAACAAATCTGAATCAACAGCCGTGGACCTTGCCCGTGGTGCTTGGCGGCACAACAGCGTCGCTGCGCTGGCAGCAGGCACTGGCCGCCGGTTGGCGCGCGCAGATCCATGGCGCCGTGCAAAGGCTGCGCAGCGACGACCGGGTCGCCTTCCCATTTGGTTGTTACGACGCTGGCACCGGGATCTACTACGCCGACCGCTACTGCCCTGACGGCCGCTTCGATCTCTACGACTTTCGCAGCGACGGCGAACGCCGACAGGTCACTGCGATGGATGCCCAACTGCGCGGCTCAGTCGTCATCGGTGCCGTGCAACATGGGTTGACCTTCGGGGTTCTGCACACGCGGACATCCGAGCGCTTCAACGCGCAGGCATTCAACTACGTTGGCCAGGGCCAACTCGACGGTGCGTCGATCACGCTGCCGGCACCGGACCTCACGGTCAGCGCCACGCGACGCGACGAACGCAGCACCGAACTCTATGCCCGCGATCTGCTGCAACTCAGGCCCGGCCTGCAACTCTGGATCGGCATGCGCCATACGTCACTGGAGCGCCCGACCTACCGACAGACGATCACCACGCCTTGGTTGGCGCTGAACGCCGAACTCGGCGCGGGGTGGACGGGGTACACGAGCTGGGGCCAGGGCATCGAGTCCGAAGTCGTGCCCAACCGCGACCGTTACAGCAATCGCGGCGAGTTGCTGCCGGCCTTGAAGAGCCGGCAAGTCGAAGCCGGCGTGAAGTTCGCCGGCGACGGCGTCGCAGGCAACCTGACCGCGTTTGACATCCGCCGCCCAGTGGCCGCAGACATCGGCAGCTGCGACCTCGCCAACAGCTGCCTGCGCAGGATCGATGGCGAGGCGCAACACCGCGGCCTGGAGGCCGCCGTCAACGCACGCCGCGGCGCCTGGCAATGGCATGCCGGCGCAATGCTGCTCGACGCCAGACGCCAAGCTAGCGCTGCCGCTGAGGTGAACGGTTTGCGGCCGGTCAATGTGCCGCGCCGGACATTGAAGCTGCGCCTGTCGCACGACCTTGCTTCGTGGCCGGGCCTGAACCTGTCCGCGGGCATTGTTCACGAAGGCCGCCGCAGTGTGCTGCCCGACAACAGCGTCGAGCTGCCGGCCTGGACCCGCATCGATCTTGCCGCCCGCCTGACCACAACGACTAACGGGCGCATCGCGACTTGGCGAATTGGCGTCGACAACGCCGCCGACACGCGCGCCTGGCGCGAATCGCCGTACCAGTTCAGCCACGTCTATCTGTTCCCCATCACACCAAGGAGCCTGCGGGCTTCGGTGCAGTTTGCCCTTTGAGCCAGGCACCCCGGCCACGTTATAATCATTGGCTGTTCCTCGATAGCTCAGTCGGTAGAGCGCCGGACTGTTAATCCGTAGGTCCCTGGTTCGAGCCCAGGTCGGGGAGCCATAAAAATCAACAGGTTAGCGATGCAAGTCGCTAACCTGTTTTTCTTTGTGGGGCTCCGTGTCCGGCTCGTGTCCGAAATTTCTCGGAAGCTCGGCATGTGTCCTGATCGCAACACCGCTCGGCGTCCCAGGTCGTCCCGTGAAGCGCCGCTGAGAACTCACGCGTCGATGGTGCCCGGAGCGCGGACCGTGTCCGCGGCCGTCAGGCCAACCGAATTGGATTCAACGAGGCCCAAATCCACGAACACCCTTGACGCTGCCCGGTTAATTGCCTTCTCCGCAACGGCTCCTCGGTGGCACCTTGGCCCTGAGTGGCCGGAATGCAACGAGTACCTGACCACTGAACACCGTTGTTCGCGGGCGCTTCCCGGCAAGCAGGGAATCGCCGTTTAGGTCGACCCGGACGTCGGTGAGTACCGCAGAAGCGAAGTTGAGCCAGCAAGCTCGAGTGTCCAGAATTGCTCAAGTAGGCGACCAGCGATGCAGCCGCGCTCGGACCTCACCGTGAGGCAGACGACTCCGTGGGTGGTTCGAAATCCGCGTCAAGCCTTCGTGCAGCAGATTGGTGCCGACCTCTCCGGAGGATTCCATCTGGTCGAGTATCCACAGCAAACCATACACCGCGCATTGCCTCGACTGGGCCTCCGCGCGGAGCAACTTGTCGCCGGTCACCAACGCGTGATCCGGTCGCCGCGCGCAACTCAGTGCGAAGCAATCGGGAAGCGACAAGCCGGGCTGCTCCTTGCGAAGCTGCTGGGCAAAGGCCACCTCGTCAGGGAC
>JANOKR010000354.1:0-2633 GCA_031419315.1 Betaproteobacteria bacterium | reverse complement strand
GGCATCATCGAGCTGACTTCGGCGACGCAGGCCATGGGCCAGGGCATCGCCACCAGCTACGCCCAGTTGGCGGTGGACATCTTCGGCGTGCCGATCGAATGCATCCGCGTGCTGCAAGGCGACACCGACCGCGCGAACGGTTTTGGCAGCGCCGCCAGCCGCTCGCTGTTTACCGGCGGCGGCGCGGTTCGCGTAGCTGCCGAGCGCACGGTGGACCACGCCAAGGCGCTCGCCGGCGAAGCCCTCGAAGTCGCGCCGGTGGATATCGAATACCGCGCCGGGGCTTTCAGCGTCGTCGGCACCGACATAAAAATAGGCCTCTTCGAGCTGGCCAAAAAACAAACCGGCGAACACATCACGATGGCCGCCGATGCCACCGCCAGCGGCGCGAGCTGGCCCAACGCCTGCCATGTCTGCGAGGTCGAGATCGACCCCGATACCGGCATGGTCGAGATCACCGCCTACGCCTCGGTCAACGATATCGGCCGCGTCGTCAGCCCGCAGATCGTGCAGGGCCAGGTTGATGGCGGCGCGGTGCAGGGCATCGGCCAGGCGCTGTGCGAGCAGGTCGTCTACGACAACAGCGGCCAGCTCGTGACCGCGAGTTTTATGGATTACGCGATGCCACATGCCGACGGCTTCCGCGCTTTCAAAACCCACTTCGACACCTCGGTGCCGAGCAAGAACAACATCCTCGGCGCCAAGGGTGTCGGCGAGCTCGGCACGATCGGGGCCACGCCGGCCGTCGTCAACGCCGTGGTCGATGCCTTGATCTCGGCCGGCGTGCCGCGTGCAGTGGCTGAAGGTTTGCAGATGCCGCTGGAGCCGGCGCGGGTCTGGGCCGCGTTGCAGACACGGGGCTGAGTTCGGGCCTCAGTGCCGGCCGTGCAGCAGCAGCGCGGCAGCGACGATCGGTTTCGCCCAGGCTGGCATGCGCTGCAGCGCCAGATGGTCGAGGATGCGCCGGTCCTGCATCTGCAAGAGCAGCCGCGGCTCGGGCCGCAAGCCGGCCTTGGGGTCGCGGGCCAGGCTGTTGTCAAAGACCCGCAGGCTGGCCAGATGGGGCAGCAGGCGGATCAGGTTGGCGCGGCTCGACTCGCAGCGCGCGCGGATCGTTGTTTCGGGGATATCGTGGCCACCGGCGGCGACCCGCTCGCGCACGCGCTGGATATGCAGCTCGGGGCTGGCCAGCCCGGCGTACCAGAGATGAACCTGGGCGCCGTGCGCAGCGCCCGAAGCACCCGCGGCGGCAGCGAGCGCCGCGCCGCGCGCCGCACCAGCGATGAGCATGTCGGTGATCGTGCGAGCGCCGAGCGTGGTCTCGAAGGCATAGGCCAGGCCGTCGCGCAGCGCACGTTCTAGCCCGACGCGGCCGAGTTCCCAGGCCTGCGCGTTGGCGGCAGGCACATCCAACCCCGGCTGTGCATCCAGGATGCGGCGTGCCGCGAGATCGGGGTTGTAGTACGGCGCACCTTGCGCCAGCAATGCGGCGCCGCCGATGCTGCTCTTGCCGGCGCCGTTGACACCGGAGATGACGTAGATCTGCGCCGGCATCGGGTCGGGCTGGTGAGCTTCGCTCAGCGTGCCTTGCCTGCCTTGGCGGGTTTGGCCGGCTTGGCGGGCCGGATCGATGCACCGCCAGCCGCCGACGCCACGGCCCGCGCCGCAGCGCGCCCGAGCTGCGCCGGGGTCATCTCAAAGGCCTGCGCCATGCCGCGCACGGCGTCCGGCGTCTGCATGCGTGCGAGCAGGTCGTCGAACTGCTGCGTCAGGCCCTGCAGGTCGGGTTCGGCAGCACGTTCGAGCGCCAGATAACGCTCCACCGACAGCATCACCATCGTCGGCACCTCGTGGCGCGTGATCACGATCGCGCCCTTGGTCATGACCTCATGGGTGACCTGCTGCATGCCGCCGACGAGCTTGCTGGCGGTGACGCTGCTCAGGCGCCGCGTCAGCAGATCCTGCGGGCTGGGCATCGACGCTGCCGGCGCCGCGGGGGCGGCACGGGCTTGATCGGCGTGGCTGCTGGACATCAAGGCTCCTGCGGTGGCGAATGGTCCATTTTACCCAATTTGGACCAATATTGCATCGTCGGCGCCGGCAACCCGCCAGTGCTCAAGCTGCGGCCAGCATCACCACCGACATCGCCCACAAACGCTGCGCGCCTTCGGCGTCCATCACATGCGGCGAAAAACCCGAGACCCGGTTGCTCGGCGCTGCAGGTATCCCTTCGGCGCAGTCTTCGAGATAACGGCCGCCCTGGCCGCGCAAGGCCGCGGCGGTAGCCGCCCAGACCGTCGTCGAAGCGCCCTGCTCGGGGTTCTTGAACAAATCCAGCGGCGTGTCGTCGGCCTTCAACCAGCCCAAGGCGCGCATCTCTTCGAGCGGCAGAAATTTCTGCAAGCCGGTCATGATGCCGCCGGGGTGCACCGCGTTCGACGTGATGCCGTCCTGCGCATGGCGCAGATGCAGGCCGAGCGACATCAGTGCATTTGCGCTTTTGGCCTGACCGTAGGCCTGCCATTTGTTGTACGGCCGACGCTCGAAGTGGATATCGTCGAAGTCGACACCGCAGATCTTGTGGCCCGATGAACTCAAGCTCACGACCCGCGCGCCGCACGCGGTCTGGCCGG
>JANOKR010000353.1:0-11106 GCA_031419315.1 Betaproteobacteria bacterium | reverse complement strand
ACCCGTATCGCCAGCCCTACGATATCCAGGCCGCCGGTGGCACGCTGACTTTCGCCGACCTGTTGACGCCGGGCGGCCTGGCCGCGATCAAGGTCTACGCCGACGGTGTCGGGCCGTGGAAACCTTACCTCGTGAAAACCGTCGCCGATGGTGTCGAGCGTGACGGCAAACCGGGCCTGTCGATCGGCGACCGGCGGGTTGATGGCAGCACCGGCGTTATCGAGGCAGCGCACCAGGCCGGCCTGCTGGTGCACACCTGGACCTTCCGCAACGACGCCTCGGGTTATGGCTTCGGCGACCCGCAGGCAGAGATGAGTTATTACATGGCGCTCGGCGTCGACGGTGTCTTCACCGACTTCCCCGATACCGGCGTCAAGGCCCTGGCCGCCGTGCCCGAGCCCGGCACTTATGCGCTGCTCGCGCTGGGGTTGGTGGGGGTCGGTTTCGTGGCAAGGCGCCGCAAGGCGACGGGTGCTGGCGGCTGAGGGTTGCTCCGCACGCCGACGGCGGGAGTCCGGCGACTGACGGGGTCATTCGGTTACGGGTACAAGTCGGCGACCTGAACCCGGAGCCCCTCATGACGACCGCCCTAACCCGCGCTGTACGCCGCCCAGCACGCCGCGAGACCGCCGCCGACTTCGACCCCGCAGTGATGCGGCTGTGCGACCAGTTCATGCACGGCGATATCGACCGGCGCGGATTTTTCGACCGCGCCGGGCGCTACGCAGTCGGCGGCGTGTCGGCGGCGGCCTTGCTCGCCGCTGTAAGCCCGGACTTCGCGATGGCGCAGCAGGTCGCGCCCAACGATGCCCGCATCAAGGCCGAATTTGTCGAGTTCGCCTCGCCCGCCGGCAACGGCCGGGTGCGCGCTTATGTCACCCGCCCGGCGATGCCCGAAGGGCCGCTGCCTGTTGTGCTGGTGGTGCATGAAAACCGCGGCCTCAATCCGCATATCGAAGATATCGCGCGGCGCCTGACGCTTGACGGCTTCATCGCCGTCGCGCCCGACATGTTGTTCTCGCAAGGCGGATATCCCGGCAACGAAGGCCAGGCGCGTGAGTTGTTCGGCAAGCTCGACCAGGCCAAGTGCAACCAGGACTTTGTCGCCGCCGCGGCCTGGTGTGCAGGCCTTGCCGGTGGCAGCGGCCAACTCGGCGCCGTCGGCTTTGGTTATGGCGGCGGTGTCGTGAACATGCTCGCCACGCGCTCGGCCCAGCTCGTCGCCGGGGTGCCCTTTTACGGCGGCTCGGCACCGGCCGACCAGGCGGCCCAAATCAAGGCCGAGCTGATGCTGGTATTCGCCGAAAACGACGACCGCATCAATGCGATGTGGCTGCCTTATGAGGCTGCGTTGCGCGCCGCTGGTGTGCGCTTCGAGGCCTTCAAGCATCCGGGCACGCAGCATGGCTTCAACAACGACACCACGCCCAGATACGACGAGGCTGCGGCGCGCCAGGCCTGGGGCCGCACGGTTGCGTTTTTCAACCGCACGCTGCGCGGTTGACGCGCGGCCAACGGCCTGACGGCCGGGCAGATGTCACGGCCGGCGTCTGCACAGCGGCCGATAGCGGTGCCGACCCAGCATCCGCGGGGTTTTCTTGAATTGCGGCTTGACCGAACCTCGGGTTCAGCGGGTTGGCGCTTGCAGCACAGTGCAGCGGATGACCTCAAAAAACCCGGCGTCGATCGCTATTCGGCCGCGCTTCAAGGAGACAGATCATGTGGTTCCCCGACTGGTTGTACGAGCGCTTGCCGATGCTGTATCTGGCTGCGGGCGGCGCTTGTGTGTTGTTCCTCGGGACCTCGTTTGCGACCCTGCTCAGCGCCGTGTTGTTGGTCGGCGCTGCGTTCCTGACCCATCGTCTGCGCAGCACCGCGCGCGGTGCTGCAGCGGCGCGCAACCAGCGCCGCGCGAGCGCGCGCCGGGCGCGTCTGCGCCAGGCCAACTCGATGTATTGATGGACTGATGCGCTGATCAGCGCGAGCGCATTGTGTCGACCTTGGACACCTCCGCCGCCCGGGTGCCCCAGGCATTGCAGACATAGCTGGGCGCAGCGGTGAGTCGGCCGGCGCCATTCGGGTTGCACCGGATAGAGCGCACTCGGGTGTCCACCAGAATGCGGGCCGTGCGTTGATGTCGGTGACAATCGGTCCCGGTCGGCGTTACGGCCAGGGCCCATGTCCGGCCCCCACCATCCCCAGGAGTGAGCATGATGAAACACAAGATGATCGCTGGCGTGCTGCTGGCCGGTTTTGCCGGCGTTGTGTCGGCGCAGACGCTGGTCGGCGTGAGCTGGTCCAACTTCCAGGAAGAGCGCTGGAAAACCGACGAAGCCGCGATCAAGGGCCAGCTCGCCAAGATCGGTGGCAGTTATGTCAGCGCCGATGCCGGCGGCTCGCCGGAAAAACAGCTTGCCGATATCGACGGCCTGATCGCCAAGGGTGCCAAGGCGCTGATCATCCTGGCGATGGACAAGGACGCGATCGTGCCGGCGCTGGCCAAGGCCAAGGCGAAGAATATTCCGGTCGTCGCTTACGACCGCCTGATCGAAGCGCCGGGTGTTTTTTACATCACCTTCGACAACAAGGAAGTCGGCCGCATGCAGGCGCGTGCGGTGCTCGCCGCCAAGCCCAAGGGCAGCTACGTGATGATCAAGGGCTCGCCCACCGATCCGAATGCCGACTTCCTGCGCGCTGGCCAACAAGAGGTGCTCGCCGATGCGATCAAGAAGGGCGATATCAAGATCGTCGGCGAGGAATATACCGACGGCTGGAAGCCCGAGACGGCGCAGAAAAACATGGAGCAGATCCTCACCAAAAACGCCAACAAGGTCGACGCGGTGGTGGCCTCCAACGACGGCATGGCCGGTGGTGTCGTCGCAGCGCTGTCGGCGCGCGGCCTCAAGGGCGTGCCGGTGTCGGGCCAGGACGGTGACCATGCGGCGCTGAACCGCGTCGCGTTGGGCACGCAGACGGTGTCGGTGTGGAAAGACGCACGCGACCTCGGGCGTGAAGCCGCGACCGCAGCGGTTTCGCTGGCCGGTGGCAAGAAAGTCACCGGCGCGGCGACCTGGGCCGAAGGTGCGAAGAAGGTGCCGATGGAGGCGATCTTCCTGAAGGCCTTGCCGGTCACGCAAGCGAATCTGGACGCCGTCGTCAAGGCCGGCCACATCTCCAAGGATGCCCTGTGCAAGGGTGTTGATAAGGCCAAGGGCCCGGCGGCCTGCAAATAGTCCGCAAGTAAGCCGCGCCGAAGTACGCTCGAGCACGTAGAGCCTGCCCCGGCAGACATCTGCCGGGGCGGCTTCGATTGCCGGATATTGCCGGGTGCTTCCCAACCGGGGCCTGCACGATGTGGAACCAATTGCAGATCAGCGCGCTCGACCTGCGCCTGTCGATCATGGCCGGCGTGCTGGTCGTGATGGCGCTGGTTTTTCACGCGCTGACCGGCACTTTTTTGACGCCGGAAAACCTCTACAACATCGCCCAGCAGACGGCCGTCGTGGGTATTGTCGCGGCGGCAATCGCGCTGATCATCGTCGCGCGGCAGATCGACTTGTCGGTCGGCTCGGTGATGGGGGTCGTCGGCGTGCTGATCGCCTTTTTGATGTACAGCCAGAACTGGCATTGGGCGCCGGCGATCCTGGCCGGCCTGTTGGTATCGCTGGTCATCGCGCTTTACCAGGGCTGGCTCACCGCCTATCTCGGCGTGCCTTCTTTTGTGGTCACGCTCGGTGGCCTGGTGTCATTTCGCGGCGCTGCGTTTTTGGTCGCTGACGGCAAGACCCAGCCGGTCAGTGACCCGACCTTCCTGATGTTTGGCGGCGGCCTCGAAGGCTCGCTCGGGCCGACGCTGAGTTGGCTGCTGGCGCTGGCCCTGGCGGCGCTGCTGGCACTGAATGCGATCTCGCGTCGGCGCAATGCCAACAGCCACGGTTTCCCGATGCGCCCGCTTTGGTTCGACGCCGGCTTGACGCTGTTTTTCATCACCGTGCTGCTCGTCTTTGTGGCCACGATGAATGTTTATGTGCTGGCCGACAAGGGCGCTGGCCAGGGCATCCCGATCCCCGTATTGATCTGGGGCGTGGTCGTGATGGTGATGGCCTTCATCGTCAACCGCACCCGCTTCGGGCGCTACGTTTATGCCATCGGCGGCAACCCGGAAGCAGCGCTGCTGGTCGGCATCCCGGTCAAGAAGGTGATGCTCAAACTGTTCCTGTTGCTCGCCGTGTTGGTCACGGTGGCCGCGGTGGTATCGGTCTCGCGTTTGAACGCCGGCACCAATTCTCTGGGCAAGGATATGGAGCTGTATGTCATCGCTGCGGCGGTGATCGGCGGCGTCGCGCTGTCGGGTGGCAGCGGCACCGTGCTCGGCTCGGTGCTCGGTGCGCTGATCGTGCAGTTTCTCGAAAGCGGCCTGCTGCTGCTCGACGTCAGCATCGGCCTGCGCATGGTCATCATCGGCCAGGTGCTGATCATCGCGGTGGTCTTCGACGTGCTCTATCGGCGCGCCACCGGGGAGCGCATGACATGAGCGCGGGCATCGCTACGGACAAGCCCCTGGTCGAGCTGCGCGCGATCCACAAAGCCTTTGGCGGCGTGCGTGCGGTTGAAGACGTGAGCCTGACGGTGTATCCCGGCGAGGTCGTGGCCCTGCTCGGCCACAACGGCGCCGGCAAGTCGACGCTGATGAAGATGCTCGCCGGCGCCTACCCCATCGACAGCGGCGAAGTCCATGTCGCCGGCCAGAAGGTATCGATCAACAACCCCGCCGATTCACAAGGTCTGGGCATCGAGACGATCTACCAGACGCTGGCGCTGGCTGACAACCTGGACAGCGTCGCCAACCTCTTTCTCGGCCGCGAGTTGATGACCCGCTGGGGCACGCTGGACGACTACGCGATGGAAAAAGCCGCGCGTGATGTCTTCCGCCGGTTGAACCCTAACTTCACCAATATCCGGGTGCCGGTGCGCTCGCTCTCGGGTGGCCAGCGCCAGGTCGTGGCGATCTCGCGCGCACTGTATTTCAACGCGCGCGCCTTGATCATGGACGAACCCTGCGCCGCGCTCGGGCCCGAAGAAACACGCATGGTCCACGAGCTGGTGCGCAAGCTCAAGGCGGGTGGTGTCGGCATCTTCTTGATCTCGCATGACATGCCCGATGTGTTTGGTTTGTCAGACCGTTTGTCAGTGATGAAAAACGGCCGCACGGTGGGCACCTACCGCACCAGCGAAGTCACCGAAGACGAAGTCCTGGGCATGATCATCGCCGGCAAAAAAGTGACCCGCGTCGCCGAATGTTTTGCACCGGCCGGGGCCGCGGCTTGAACCCTGGCGGGGCGGGGTGGGCGAGATGGGCGCTGTGCGGGGCCTTGATGCTGGGCCCCGGACTGATGGCCGATGCGCAGACGCTGGCCACCCCGCCGGCGGCCTCGACAATGCCCTCGGCAACGGCCTCGCCAACGTCCTCGCCACCGACCGCACCAACGATGCCGGCCGTGCCCAGGTTTGTCGAAGAGACCGACGCCGCCGGATTGCATTCGCGTTTCGACGGCGATTCCGAGTACATCGTCGGCGGCGGTGTCGCCACGTTTGACTGTGACGGCGACGGCCTGCCCGAGGTTTACGTCACCGCGGGTGTCAACCGCTCCACGCTGTACCGCAACAAGAGCAGCCGCGGTGGCCCGATCCGCCTGGCCGAAGAACGCTCGGGCCTGGAGTTGACGAATGCGATCGGCGCCTATCCGATCGACATCGACGCCGACGGCCACGCCGACCTGGTCGTGCTGCGGGTCGGTGAAGTGCAGGTCTTTCGTGGACTTGGCGCTTGCCGCTTCGAGCGTGCCAACGAGCGCTGGAAGCTGCGCACCGGCAATGCCTGGCACAGCGCCTTTGCGGCCACCTGGGAGCGTGGCCAGCGTTTGCCGACGCTCGCGTTTGGCACCTATGTCGACCGCGGCAAGCCTGAATTCCCGTGGGGCAGTTGCACGCCGGGCAGCCTGTTTCGGCCTGACAGCTCAGGTGCAACGTTTGCTACTGCGCTGCCCTTGGCGCCAGGACACTGTGCGCTGTCGATGTTGTTCAGCGACTGGTCGCGCAGCGGCGAGCCGGCGCTGCGGGTGAGCAACGACAGCGAGTACTACAAGGGCGGCCAGGAGCAGCTCTGGCGCGTCAGCCCCGGCCGGCTGCCAGTGCCGTACTCAGCCGAGCAGGGCTGGAAGCCGCTGCAGATCTGGGGCATGGGCATCGCCAGCCACGACCTCGACGGCGACGGTTTTCCAGAAGTCTTTCTCACCAGCATGTCGGACAACAAGTTGCAGCGACTCGACTCGGCGGCAGCGGGCCCGGTTGTTGGTGTCGGTGTCGGTGTCAGTGTCGGTGTCGGTGTCGGTGCACCTGCGCCGCGGCCGACCTACGCCGATATCGCCTACAAGCTCGGCGTCACCGCGCACCGGCCGTACGTCGGTGGCGACGTGCATCCGTCGACCGCCTGGCATGCGCAGTTTGCCGATGTCAACCACGATGGCCGGACTGATCTGTTCATCGTCAAGGGCAATGTCTCGAACATGCCCGACTTTGCCGCGCTCGACCCCAACAACCTGTTGCTGCAAAGCACCGACGGCCGCTTTGTCGAGGCCGGGCACCTGGCCGGTGTGGCCAGCTTCAAACGTGGCCGCGGCGGCATGCTCGTTGATTTGAACGGCGACGGCCTGCTCGACATGCTCGTCGTCAACCGCTGGGACAAGGCGCAGTTGTGGCGCAATGTCGGTGCCGGCACGGCCGAGTCGCCGCAGCCGATACCGATCGGCCGCTGGCTGCAACTGCGCTTGCGCCAGGCCGGTGGCAACCGCGATGCCGTCGGCGCCTGGGTTGAGGTCGACACAGGCGGCGGCCGCGTGCTGCGCCAGGAGCTCACCATCGGCGGCGGTCACGCCAGCGGTCATCTCGGCTGGATGCATTTCGGGCTCGGCGCTGCCACCACCGTCAGGCTGCGTGTGCAATGGCCGCAGGGGCCGTGGAGCGACTGGCAATCGGCGGCTGCCGACGGTTTTTATCTCGTCGATCGCGAGCGTGGCTTGGCGGCCTGGAAAGCGCCATGAAACGATGCACGCCGTTCACCGTCGTCGCCGCGATGATCATCATCACAGCGGCTGCGCCGATGGCATTCGCACAGCCGGCGACAGCAACCACATCGCCGACCGCGACATCAACGACGGCAACATCAACGACAGCGCCGGCAGCGCTGCCCGCCACCGCCCGCCCGGCCAGCGATTTCAGCGCCGCGGTGGCCACCGACTGGTTCGAGCTGGCGTTGAACCTCGCGCAGCAAACACCCGGTTTCAGCGCCCCGGTCGCGGCACGCGCTTTTGGCTATCTCGGTGTGACCTTGTACGAGTCGACGCTGCCCGGCGTGCCGGGCCAGCAGAGCCTGGCCGGCCAGCTCAACGAGCTCAGCTCCTTGCCCTGGGCGCAGCCCGACGAGCCGCTGCATTGGCCAACGGTGGCCAACGCCGCGCTCGCGTTGATGACACGCATGATGTTCCCGCAGGCGAGCGCTGAAAACAAGGCCCGCATCGACCTGCTCGAACGCAGCATGGCGCTCAAACGTGGCGCCGATTTCGACCCGAATGTCATCACCCCTGAGATCAACAATCGCTCGCAGAGTTTTGGCAAATTGATGGCGATGGCGCTGCTGACCTGGGCGCGCACCGATGGCGGCCACGAGGCCTGGGGGCCGCTGCGCCGCGAACGCGAAAACTATGTGCCACCCAGCGGGCCCGGCCAATGGTCGGCGACACCGCCGGCTTTTGCGGCGCCGCTGCTGCCGGGGTGGGGCAGCAACCGGCCTTTTGCGCTCGCCAGCGGCGCAACTTGCCCACCACCGGCGCCGCCGGCGTACTCGGAAGCGTCGGGTTCGGCCTTCCACAACGAAGCCCTCGAGGTGTTTCGCATCGCCACTGACGCCACCGCACAGCAGCGCCAGTTTGCGCTGTACTGGGCCGACGATCCGGGCAAGACGCCAACACCCGCGGGCCATTGGGTGTTCATCGCCGGAGATGTGTTGAAAGCGCGGCGGGCGTCGCTGGCCGACGCGGCGCGCATCTACGCGCTGATGAATATCGCGATGCATGACGCTTTTGTCGCCACCTGGCACAGCAAGTACAAGATCAACCTGCTGCGCCCGGTGACTTATGTGCAGTTGACGATCGACAGCCGCTGGGTACCGCAGCTGATGCACACGCCGCCCTTCCCTGAATACCCCTCCGGCCATTCGTCGCAGTCGGCCGCTGCCGCGGCGGTTCTGGTCCAGGCTTTCGGCGCCGACACGCCGTTCACAGACAACACCCACAACGACCGCGGCTGGGGCCCGCGCAGCTTTGTGAGCTTCGCTGCGGCGGCCGACGAAGCCGCGCTGTCGCGGCTGTACGCCGGCATCCACTACCGCAGCGGTGTGCTGGGCGGGCAACTGCAGGGCGCTTGTGTCGCGGCGCAGGTGCTGGCCTTGAAGCTGCGACGCTGACGCCTAACGCTGGACTTGATAGCCTGCGGTTGGGACGGCTGAACAGCCAAGCGATTGTGTCGCCGACGCTGCCGCCGATCCGGCGGCCAGCGTGAGGTCGATGACCATGCGCTGCGCGTGGCTGCCGCCCAGGCGCGGCGCTTCGGCGCAGCAAGTGGCCAGCTGGCTGCGCGCGGCGTCGCTGTCGCCAGCGAGCAAAGCCTGCAGGCCGCCGACCCACTGCATCGCCACTGGCGCGCCGGCGTGGCCGGCATCGGCATGGCGCTGCAAGCGGTCGCGCCCGGGGAGCAGTGCGGCGACGTCGCCGCTGCCCGCCGCCAGCATCGCCAGGTGCAGCTCGGCGAAGACGTTGCCGCCAGTGGGAAAACGCGCCGCGGCAAAGGCCGCTGCGGCCTGCCACGAAAGGCCAGCGCGCCCCTGCAGGCGTAGCCGCCAGAGCAGCGAAGTCACGTCGGTCATGCCGTTCAGCGGCAAGGCATGTTGCAGGTGCGGCTCGATGCGCGAGAGCAAACGCACGACCGCGGCGTCGACGCGGCCGAGCTCGATCTCGCACAGCGCGGCATGCCAGTGCAGGTGACCAAACAGCATCGCGTTGCCGGGGTACTGCTGCAGCCAGTCATCGGCGAAGCGCAACGCCGCGTCCGTCTCTGCACGTTCGAAATGAGCATGCATCAAGACATGCGCGGCATTGCCGTTGGCGCGGCGCAGTGCCAGGCTGCGCTGCGCCAGCGGCAGACCGGCATCCGGCTGGCCGGCTTCGGTGAGCGACCAGCTGCGGTGCGCCAGCATCCAGGGGTTGTCGTCAGCGTAGTGCGGCGCGATTTGCTGCACAAAAGCCAGCCGCTGCGCGTCGTGGTCAGCAGCGCCGCTGAATGCGATCAGCCCGAAAGCGCCGAGCGCCATCGACATCACCAGCGCGTCAGCCGGCCAGTCGTTTGCATGCGTGATGACGATTGCCAGCGCAGCGCTCGCGCGCCCTTCGACGGCATCGCCGATGGCGCCGACATGCGACTGCTCGCGGTCACGCAAACCCGCACCACATTCACGCGAGCGCTGCACCGCCGCGCGAGCCTCGGGCCCGCGGCCCTGCGACTGCAGCACCAGCGCGCGGGTGCTGTGCGCGAGGGCAAAGCCGGGGTCGATGCGCAGCGCTTCGTCGAGCGCTTCAAGCCCACCGGGCCAGGCGTGCAGTTGATGGTCAACCGCGCGATCGTAGGCCGCCAGCGCGTCGGCCGCCGCGCAGGTCAGCGCCTGACCGAGCGCATCGACCCGCGTGGTCACATCACCGCCCCGAGTTGCCAGGGCACAAATTCGTTCTGGCCGTAGCCGTGGGTCTCGCTCTTGGTCGCGCGGCCCGACGCGGTTTGCAGCATCAGCCGGAAGATGCGCTCGCCGACTTCGTCCACCGTCTCCAGGCCATCGACGATGGTGCCGCAGTCGATATCCATATCCTCCTGCTGCTTGAGCCAGAGTGCCGTGTTGGTCGAAAGTTTGAGGCTCGGCGATGGCGCGCAGCCGTAGGCCGAACCGCGCCCGGTGGTGAAGCAGATCAGGTTGGCGCCGCCCGCGACCTGGCCGGTCGCCGAGACCGGGTCGTAGCCGGGGGTGTCCATATAGACAAAACCGCGCGCCTTGACGGCCTGCGCAAACTCGACGACATCGACGAGGTTGGTGGTGCCGCTCTTGGCAATCGCGCCGAGCGATTTTTCGAGGATCGTCGTCAGCCCGCCGGCCTTGTTGCCCGCCGACGGGTTGTTGTCCATCTGCATGCCGTTGCGCTGGGTATAGGCCTCCCACCAGGCGATGCGCGCGAGCAGCTTGGCAGCAACCTCGTGGCTCACCGCGCGCCGCGTGAGCAGGTGTTCGCCGCCGTAGATCTCTGGCGTTTCGCTGAGGATCGCGGTGCCACCGTGGCGCACCAGGCGGTCGACCGCGGCGCCGAGTGCGGGGTTGGCGCTGATGCCCGAATAGCCGTCGCTGCCACCACATTGCAGGCCGACCGTGAGGTGGCTGGCCGGCACCGGCTGGCGCTTGACGCGGTTGGCCGCCGGCAACATCTTTTTGATGATCGCGATGCCGCGCGCCACGGTCTTGGCCGTGCCGCCGCTGTCCTGGATGCTGAAGGTGACCAGGTTCGCGCCTTCGGCCAGGCCCTCTTGCGCGACCAGGCCCTGGATCTGGTTGGTCTCGCAGCCCAGGCCGACGACGAGCACCGCGGCAAAGTTGGGGTGCCGCGCGTAGCCACCCAGCGTGCGGCGCAACACGAGCAGCTCTTCGCCGTCGCTGGCTGTCGCGCAGCCCATGCTGTGGGTGAGCGCGACGATGCCGTCGACGTTGGGGTAGTCGGCCAGCGCCTCGGGCCGGATGTCACGCCGGAAGTGGTCGGCCATCGCGCGCGCTGCGGTGGCCGAACAGTTCACCGAAGTCAGCACGCCGATGTAGTTGCGCGTGGCGATGCGGCCGTCGGCACGCACGATGCCGTCGAAGGTGGCGGGTGTCGGCACAAACGCGGTCGGCTGCGCGCCAGCGCCGGGGTCATGCTGGCGTTTGAAGTCGCTGTAGGCCAGGTTGTGCGTGTGCACATG
>JANOKR010000352.1:0-6737 GCA_031419315.1 Betaproteobacteria bacterium | reverse complement strand
GACAAATGGTTCTGGCGTGGTTACCGCGTGCTGACGCTGGTGGCGATGATGCAGGACTACATGCTGCCCAAGCGCGTGATGAGCTGGAGGCAGGCCTGGGAGATGTACGCCGAAGCCAGCGGCGGCGCGCTCTTCAAGGACCTCGCGCGTTACGGCATCCGCCTGCCCAGCGGCTGGGCCGATGCCTGCGAAGGCAAGGACCACATCAGCCACCAGGCCTGGAATACCTTCTACAACTACAACGCCGCAGCACCCTTCCACACCTGGGTGCCCCAGGCCGACGAGATGGACTGGCTGGCTGAAAATTACCCGACCAGTTTCGACAAGCTGTACCGCCCGCGGCTCGAACATTGCCGCACGGTGCAGGCGGCAGGCAAACGCTTCTACAACAAGACGCTGCCGATGTTGTGCAACGTTTGCCAGATCCCGATGATCTTCACCGAGCCCGGTGACGCGACCAAGATCTGCTACCGCGAATCCGACTACCTCGGCGACAAGTTCCACTTCTGCTCTGACCATTGCAAAGCGATCTTCGACCACGAGCCGCAGAAGTACATCCAGGCCTGGCTGCCGGTACACCAGATCTATCAGGGCCACTGCTTCAAGCCCGGCACCGACCCGACCCAGGAAGGCTTCGACCCGCTGGCCGCGGTGCTCGACTACTACGAAGTGAACGCCGGCCGCGACAACCTCGACTTCGAAGGCTCCGAGGATCAAAAAAACTTCGAGCAGTGGCGCGGTGATGCGCTGCAAGGGGCGCAGTGATGAGCCCCCACGCTCACTTGCGTTCGCTGCCCCCCGAGGGGGCGCCCGCGCCCCTTGGGGCGGCCCGGCGGAGGTCGGCGTGAGCGTCGTGGCGATCGGCGCGTACAACTTCCCGGCCGCCGATGCGGCGGCGAATTTCCCCGCGCCGCTGCTCTATATCGGCTGGGACGACCATCTGCTTTTCTGCGCCCCGGTGTGTCTGCCGCTGCCTCCTTCGATGCCTTTTGGCGCGCTCGCGTCCAGCGTGCTGCCGGGTGTCTATGGCGAGCATCCCGACTTCGCCCGCATCGACTGGGGCCGGGTGCAGTGGCTCAAGTCGGGCCGGCCCTGGTTACCCGACAACACCAAGACCCTCGCCGACAACGGCCTGAAACACAAGGACGTGATCCGCTTTTGCACGCCGGGCCTCAGCGGTATCGGCGGCTCGCACAGTTGACACCACGTTGACACCACGGCGCTGCGGGGCCAAGCCCCACCCGCAGCGTCGACCACCACCGACCGGGGCCAGAAACAGACGGAGACATGACCCGATGAAACCAGTTCACATCGCCATCGCCGCCATCGCCTTCGCAGCGACCGGCGCCACCTACGCACAGGACAAATGTGGCTTGTCCAACGGCAAGAAAGCCAGCGGCGAGCCGATCCAGATCGGCGCCATCACCGGCAAGACCGGGCCCGAGGACTTTTCCTCTTCGACGCGCGCTGCCGATGCCTACTTCAAATGTGTCAACGCCAACGGCGGCATCAACGGTCGGCCGATCGCCTACACGATCCAGGACGACACCTGGAACCCCGAAGTCGCGGCGCAGGCCGCGAGCAAGCTCGTCAAGGACACCAAGGTGGTGGGCATGGTCGGCTCGAGCAGCTTCGTCGAGTGTGGTGCCAACAACAAGCTCTACGAGGCCGAAGGTGTGGCCGTCATCGCTGGTGTGGGTGTGCCGAGGGCGTGTTTCTTCGGCAAGAACTATGTCTCGTTCAACTCGGGCCCGCGCCAGTCCACGCTCGGCGCGGCGCAGTACATCGCCGAAACGCACAAACTCAAGAGCCTGACCTGCGTGGCCCCCGGCATCCCGGGTTTCGGCGACTGGATCTGCGCCAGCGTCGAGGCCTATGGCAAGGCCAACAACATCGCGGTGAAGACCGTGATCTTCGATCCGGGCCAGCTCGACGGCAACGCGATCGCGCTGCAGATCGCCGCGGCCAAGAGCGACGGTGTCGTGCTCGGCATGCCCCGCGGCATGATGCTGCCGATCCTGACCGCGGCCGAACAGCAGGACCTGGGCAAGACCGCCAAGTGGGGCCTGCCGACATCGGCCTACCACGCCGACATGCCCAAGGCGGTGGGCAAATACTGGCACGGCAAGCTGGCGGTGCACATGGAACTCCAGCCGATGGACGCCGACACCGCCGACATGAAAAACTGGAAGGCGGTCATGGCCAAGTACGGCGACAAAAAAGACCCGATCGATTCGTTCTCGCAAGCCGGTCATCTGTCGGCACGTGTCGCCACCAATGCGCTGTTGGCGATCAAGGGGCCGATCGACCGCAAGTCGGTCTTCGAGGCCTTCAAGGGGGTCAAGAATGTGCGCACCGACATGCTCTGTGCGCCCTGGTACTTCGGCCCCGGTGAGCGCCACCAGCCGAACCACGAAGGCCGTGCCGCCGACCTCGTCGCCGGTGGCTTCAAGACCGTGACGCCGTGTTATCGCTCCAAGGACACCGAGCTCGCCGATGTGCTTGAGTTGGAGAAGAAGGGCGGCCTCGTCAACTGACGCCGTACCCGGCACCTGACGAAGTTCACCACCATGGATGCACTGCTGCCGTTCCTGGTCGTTGGCATCAGCGTCGGCGCGGTTTATGCGCTGTCGGGTGTCGGCCTGGTGGTGCTCTACCGCGCCAGCGGCGTGGTGAACTTCGCGGCCGGTGCGCTGGGTGGCCTGGCGGCGATGATCTGCTGGCAGGTCATCGACCTCGACTACGCCGACTGGATGGGCTGGGTCGCCGGCATCGGCAGCGCCACGCTGCTGTCCTGGGGCTACGGCCGCTATATCGCGCCTTCACTGACCCACCAGGACCGCATCGTGCGTGCGATGGCGACGCTGGGCTTCGCGCTGATGATCATGGGCCTGGCGCAGTGGTACTGGGGCGATACACCGCGCCGCCTGGTGCTGCCGACCGACGCTGGCGGCATCAAATTTGATGGCCGGCGCCTGGTCAGCCACACCCGGCTGGCGGCTTTGCTGCTCGCTGCGCTGGCGACCCTGGGCATGGTCTGGCTGCTGGCCAAGACCTCGCTCGGCCTGCGCATGCGGGCCTTGCAGAGCATCCGGGCCTTGAGCGCGATGCTCGGCGTACGCATCAAACGTGTTGACACCTGGGCCTGGACGCTGGCCGGCTTGCTGGCCGGCGTGACCGGCCTGTTCATGGGCAATATGGTGCGGCTGAACCCGATCGTGCTGACCTTTCTGGTCATCCCGGCGATGGCCGCGGCGATGGTCGGGCGCATGGTCTCGCTGCCGGCGACAGTCGCTGGTGGCTTGCTCATCGGTGTCATCGAAGCGCTGACTTCGTTGCAACCTGGTTTGCAACGTTATGGCTCGGCGACCGCGTTTGTGGTCGCGATCGCGGCGGTGTTGTGGCAGCAGCGCAAGGGCATCACCCTGGCGCGCGACAACAGTCATCTCGAATAGGCGACACCAGCGATGGCCCGCGATAAAGACAAAGCCGATATCCCCCCGGGCACGCCACTGCGGCGTGTCGCGCCGATGCTCGTGACCTTCGCCATCGTCGCGCTGCTCGGCCCCTGGCTGCTGTCGGCCTACTGGCTCAATACCTTCACCACGGTGGCCTGCCTGACGCTGGCCGCCGGCACGGTGGCGCTGCTCTACGGCCAGCTCGGCATGGTCTCGCTGGCGCAGTTTGCGCTGGCCGGTGTCGGCGGCTGGTTCTGCCTGCGCTTGGTGCATGGCATCGGGATGCCGTTCGAGCTGGCGCTGGTCGCTGGCGCATTGATCGCCGGTATCTTTGGCCTCATCCTCGGTCTGCCCGCATTGCGCATGCGCGGCCTGTATCTGGCGCTGTTGACGCTGATGATCGCGGCGGCGTTCCAGGTCGTGGTCAATGTCATCGGCTTCCCCGACGGGGGCCCGGGCTGGGCCGGCAAGGTCGTCGCCGGCCAGCGAGCGCTGATCGAACGGCCCTGGATCGCGCAGAGTGACGGCGCCTATTTCCGCTACACGATGGTCTGGCTGGCGGCCGGCATGGCGCTGATCGAATGGCAACGCGCCAGCATGCCCGGCCGCGCCTGGGCGCTGATCCGCAAGAGCGAGGCCGCGGCCGTCGCGGCAGGCGTGAGCATCGTGCGCTACAAGGCCTGGGCCTTCACGCTCGGCGGTTTTCTTGCGGGCCTGGCCGGGGGCCTGATCGCGGGCTTGAACGGCCAGCTCGACAACACCGGCTTCCACCCCAGCCAGTCGATCCTGCTCTATGCATTGACCGTGGTCGGCGGCGCCTACCACTGGATGGGCGCCGTCTTTGCGGGCCTGCTGATGCGCGCCTTGCCGGCGCTGCTCAACGACCATGGTGTCGACGGCAACCTGGCGAATGTGTTTTTCGGTTTTGCCTTGCTCGTCTCGCTGATCCAGGGGCGCAAGGGCCTGGCCGGGCAGCTTGCCGACTTCTACAAATTTGTGCGTGTCAGCCGCATCGTCGAAGGCACGGCTACTTGGGGGCTGATCGCGGTGGTGCTTGCTTTTGCCTTCTCGGTCACCGGGCTGGCGGGTTTTGCCGGCACCTTGTTCATTGCGCTGATCGCGCTGCTGTTCCGCATCGCGATCCCGGGTGTCGGCTGGTTGTTGCTCGGCTTCTTCGGCAAGCCGGTGCAGGACCGTGCCGAAAATATCGAAGCCGCGGTCTCGTTGCGCTTGGCCCGCGGCTTCGAGGCCCGGGGCTGGATACCCGACCACCGGCTGCCCAAACGCATCCTGAACTGGCTCTTCATCGGCCTCTTCGTCGCCTGGGTCGCCTGGGGTGTTTTCGACGTGCCGTACGCGGTCGGCCTGGCGGTGGTCTGGCTGGCGATGGCCGCCAAGGCCGGGCTCGAGTGGTTGATGTACCCGCGTGTGCTGCCGCTGCGCCAGCGCATCGACAAGCGCTTCCCGAAGCCGTTTGCCGCCTACCGTTGACGATACGATGATCGAAATCGAAAACCTCACGGTCCAGTTTGGCGGCGTCAGGCCGATCGACGGCCTGACCGTCAGGCTTGACAAAAGCATCGTCGGCCTGATCGGCCCCAACGGTGCCGGCAAGACGACCTTGCTCAATGTGCTGTCGGGCTTTGTCACGCCACTGAGCGGCAGCGTGCGGGTGAATGGGCAGACGCTGTCCGGCGTGGCACCCCACCAGCGTGCCCAGCGCCTCGGCCTGCGGCGCACCTTCCAGACCGACCAGATCGCCGACGACCTGACGCTGTGGCAAAACGTCGAGGCGGTGGCCGACCATGCCGGCTTCACGCTGCGCGCCGATGCGGCTGCCGCCGTCGCCAGCGCGATCGACTATGTCGGCCTCAAGCGCCGCAGCCACCGCCGCGGCAGCGACCTGACGACACAAGAGCGGCACCTGGCCGAGATCGCCAAAGCGCTGATCGGCCGGCCCGGCCTGGTGATGCTCGACGAGCCCGGTGCGGGCATGTCGGAGACCGAAACCGTGCACCTCGAAAGCGTCATCCGCGGCATCTCCGCCTACTGCGGCGCGCAGGTCTTCCTGATCGACCACGATGTCGCCCTGATCGCCGCCTGCTGCGAAGAGACGATGGTGCTCGACTTCGGCAAGCTGCTCGCCCTCGGCCTGACCGCGCAGGTGCTGGCCGACCCCGAGGTGCGGCGCGCGTACCTGGGCGACTTCGAGGCGCTTGCAGCATGAAGCCGCTGGAGATCGACAACCTGGTCATGGTGCGTGGCACCAAGGCCGTGGTCAACGGCATCAAGCTGCGTGTGACCCCCGGCGCGATCACCGCCTTGATGGGGCCCAACGGCGCCGGCAAGACGAGCACCGTGCTCGGCATCGCCGGGGTCGTGGAGCCGGCGTTTGGCAAGATCTTGCTCGACGGCGTCGACCTCAAGGGGCGTGACCCGGACGCCATTCGCCGCCTCGGTGTGGCCACCGTTCCTGAAGGCCACCAGGTGCTGCGCGAGTTGACGGTGCGCGACAACCTGCGCGTGGCGGGCAGCGAGCTTGGGCGTGGTGACCTTGACGCGGCGATGCAGCGCACGCTGGAACTCTTCCCCGAGTTGCAGGCCAAACTTGCGCAGCCGGCGGGTGAGCTCTCGGGCGGCCAGCAGCAAATGGTGGCGCTGGCGCAGGCGCTGGTCGTGACGCCGAAGTTCCTGGTCGTCGATGAGCTCTCGTTCGGTCTGGCGCCGACGATCGTGATGCGGCTGGTGCCGGTCATCCGGCGCATCGCGGCCGGCGGCATCGGCGTCTTGCTGATCGAACAGTTCACGCACCTGGCGCTGGCGCTGGCGAACCACGTTTATGTGCTGTCGCGTGGCAGCGTCTCGTACGACGGCGGGCCGGACAAGCTGCGCGCCGACCCGGCGATCCTGCACCGCGCCTATTTCCCGATCAGTGACCGCGAGGCCGTTGGCCTGGCCTAGAAGGAACCAAGATATGGACACCCGCGTCGTCAAGAAAAAGCTCGGCCTCAAAGACCGCTACGCGGCGATGACCCGCGGCCTGGCCTGGGAGACCAGCTACCAGCCGATGGACAAGGTCTTCCCGTACGACAAATACGAAGGCATCCAGATCCACGACTGGGACAAATGGGAAGACCCGTTCCGGCTGACGATGGACGCCTACTGGAAGTACCAGGGCGAGAAGGAGAAAAAACTCTACGCGGTGATCGACGCGTTCGCGCAGAACAACGGCCACCTGAACGTGACCGATGCGCGTTACGTCAACGCGCTGAAGATCTT
>JANOKR010000351.1:0-2948 GCA_031419315.1 Betaproteobacteria bacterium | reverse complement strand
TGACTTCCATGCCGTTCAACCACACTTCCCAGCCCAGGCCCCAGCAGCCGAGCGTCGGGTTCTCCCAATCGTCTTCGACAAAGCGCACATCGTTGACTTTCAGGTCGAAGCCAAGCGCTTCGAGCGAACCGAGATAAAGCTCCAGGATGTTCGCCGGTGCCGGCTTGAGCACGACCTGGTACTGGTAGTAGTGCTGCAAGCGGTTCGGGTTGTTGCCATAGCGCCCGTCCTTGGGCCGCCGGCTCGGCTGCACGTAGGCCGCCTTCCAGGGCTCGGGGCCGAGCGCGCGCAAGAAGGTCGCGGTGTGGCTGGTGCCGGCGCCCACTTCCATGTCGTAGGGTTGCAGCAGCGCGCACCCTTCAGCGTCCCAGTAGGACTGGAGTTTGAGAATGATCTGCTGGAACGTGAGCATGGGTGCGGCTTGCAGTGCGAGCGCCAGGCGCGGGCGAAGCGCGGAGTTTACGAGGCCGGCCGCTGGCCAGTCCGCAGCCGCCGCCAACTGGGGACACCGGCGAGACCGGCACCGCGCGCTTGATAGGTTTTACCGCGGCATCTCGTTGAGGTGAGTAGGGGCGCGGCGCAGCCTCACCCGGCCAGCGCTGCGCCCAACGCCCCGATCAAACCAAGCCGCGACCGCCCCGACCCACCAGGAGTTCACCATGCCCCAGACCAAGCCCCTTGCCCGATGGACCTTGGCCGCTGCGCTGGGCCTGGCCCTGCACGCCGGCCTCGTCGGCGCCGCGCCGCCGCAAGCCAGCGTCGCCAAGGAACCCAGCGTCGATCAACTCAAGCGTCTGTACCTCGACTGCGAACACGCCGCGGCACAGGGCGTGCTGCCCTTGAGCGAAGCCATGCGCTGCTCGCGGACCTTCGAGCAGTTGAAGGCGCGCGCCTTTGATGGCGACTACACGCGACTGCATGCCTGGTGGCAGAGCACGGTCAGGGTCGGCGCGCGGGATGCCGACCAACGCACCGCCGTCGCGCCCGCAGCCAAGCCGTAGTCAACGCTGCGCGGAAGCTCGCCCACCCTCGGCCGGCGGCGCTTCGCCCTGCGGCACGGCGCGACGTTCGGCGGCCCCGGCCCGCTCCGCAGCGGCACGGGCTCGGGCCTCGGCCTCGCGCGCTTGCAGTTCGGCATGCTGGGCACGCCCGAGCTGGTGCTGAAGTTGCGCTGTGAATCCCGCCATCACCGCCAGCGCAGCAACACCGGCCAATGCCCATGGCCAATGGCGACGCAAGCCTTTGCGCAACATGTAGGCGCCAGCGCCACCCATCGCCGCCACCGGGCGGTGCGCGAGCAGGCGCCGCAGGTCGTGCTGCAAGGCCCGGGCCGAGTCGTAGCGCTGCACGGGTTCGTGCGCCGTCGCGCGCGCCACCACCGCGGCCAGTTCGTCACCACGGCGGTGGCTGGCCGCGACCGGCTGCAGCAATTCGGCGAGCAGGCGGCCGAGGCTGTAGATATCGGTGGGCAGCCCGGGCGCCATGCCGGCAACCTGCTCGGGGCTGGCGTAACCCGCCGTCATGCCGACCGCGACGTCGTTGCCCTGGCCTTCGAGCCGGGCGATGCCGAAGTCCACCAGCATCGCGCGGCCGTCACGGTTGACGAGCACATTGGATGGTTTGATGTCGCAATGGATCACCAGTTGCCGATGTGCGTGCGCCACCGCATCGCAGACGGAATTGAACAGCGCCAGCCGAGCCGCCAGCGAGGCCTGTTGCTGCGCGCACCAGACATCGATGGTTTCGCCGTCGGCGTATTCCATCACCAGGTAAGGCTGCCCCGACGGTGTCGTGCCGCCGTCGAGCAGCTTGGCGATATGGGGGTGGTTCATGCTCGCCAGCATCTGGCGCTCGCTGGTCAGCCGGGCCAGCGCCTCGGCACCCGACCAGCCCAGCAGCAGCTTGATCGCCGCCTGCTGCTGGTAGTGGCCATCGCTGCGCTCGGCCAGGTAAACGCGCCCCATGCCGCCTTCGCCCAAGGGGCGCAGCAAGGTCCAGGCGCCAAGCCGGTCACCCGGGCGCAACTGGCTGCCCAGCCAGTCCACCGCCGTCTCGGCGACCGCACTCGAGAAGCGGGTCCTCCCCGCAGATGGTGCGAGCAGGCGCAAGATCTCGGCCTGCGTGGTGGCATCGGCGCCGAGTGTGTGCAACGCCGCACGCTGGGCCGCGATGCTGGACAGGTCACAGACAGCGTTGAAGAGCTGCTTGATCCGGACGTAATGCGCCGCCGCAGCGGGGCCGTTGCTCATGCTTGAATTGTGTGGCGTGCGGTGCGTCTGCCGCATCGCGACTTACGATCAGCCGGGGCCGAAACGGCTTCGCACGACGACAGGCCTTTAGAAGGACGAGCAGTGGGAATTACTCGAAATGACGAGCCGCCCGCCACGACGCCTCTGCGCGATCGGGTCAGCATCCTGTGTACCCGGTTGGCGGTCGGTCAGACGTTCGCTGACCCCCTGTTGGCGCCGGCAGCGGCCGACCTGAGCAACGACTGGCTGGCGGCTGCAATGGGGCTGGTGCAGGCCCACGGCGGCCGGGTCCTGAAGACCGCTGACCCTGGCGCTGCCGTCGCTGCCGTTGTTAGAGCGGCGTACGCCCGCGAGACAAAAATCGCGCCCGACACGACGGTCCCGCTTGCCGAGCGATGGCTGACCTTTGCTGCCGAGTTTGTGCAGGCCGACCATGCCGAGCGGGCACTGCGGTGCGGTCTTGCCTTGCTTGACGCGGCACACGCGCATGCGGCGGCGGCGCGGCATTTCGGGTTGCAGCCGGGCGGCGCACTTTGTGTCGGCGTTCACACCGGGCCGCCCGAGCCGCCCGCTGGCAGCGACCAAGCGCCAAGCCCCACCGCCCACATCGCGGCGTGCATCAACCGCGCCGCGCCGCCGGGGCGCCTGCGCGCCAGCGTGGACAGCGTGGCCCATGTCCGCGGCCAGTTTGATGTCGAG
>JANOKR010000350.1:0-2366 GCA_031419315.1 Betaproteobacteria bacterium | reverse complement strand
CGGCGAGGTCAGCACGCCGTTGCCCTGGGTGCCCACCGTCTCGCGTGCGCTGCGCAGGCTGGCGTCGAGCGTCAGGCGTTCGGTTGCGGCCCAGCGCAGGCCGATGCCGGCACTGCTGCGCTCGCCGCCGCCGGTGTTGCGGTCTTCGCTTTTCAGCGCTTCGCCGTAGAGCTTGAGGTCGCTGGTGATCTTGAAAGCGGCGCTCGCAAACAACTCGTCGCGACCACCGGCGAGTGGCGCCGACGGGTTGTTGAACAGCGGTGAAGAGCGCCCGGCAAAGAGCCGCGCCTCAGTGCGATCGCCTTCGTGCGCAAGTTCGATGCGCGCCGCGCGGCCCTGGACCTCGCCGCTGCGCGCTGCCAGCCCGGGGCTGATGGTCTGGTTCGCCGGGTTGGTGTTGACGCTGCTCGTGCTCTGCGCGGCCTCGACCACGATGGCCGTATTCGCGCCGACACGCCAGGCGGCGTTGCCGCTGATCAGCGCATAAGGCGCGAGGCGGTTGCGGTCTGTCAGCAGCGAGCCGCCGATCTCAAAACGCTCGGAGAACTTCCACTGCGCGTCGCCGCCCGCGGCCCAGTAAGCGGTGCCGCCCTGGTCGACCTCGTAGCTGATGCGCAGCGACACCGGGTTCAGGTTGTCATCGCTGCTGGCGAGAAAACTCGTCAACAGGATGCGGCCGGAAAACGGCTCAAAGGTGTAGTCAACCAGCCGCGCCAGCGCGCGCACGCTGACGATGCGCGACGGCTGGTTGCGGTCACGCACCACGACTTCGATCTTCTCGCTGCCTTCGAGCACGGCACTGTTGCGCAGGCCGTAGGGGCCCGAACCCTGGCTGGCAAACTCTTCGACGACCGCGCGCAGCGTGTCATTGAAGACAAAGACGTTAGCGACAAAACGGTCGGTTTCATGGTGCGCACGCAGGCCGGTTGCGGTGCGGTTGGTGGCCCCCAGGCTGCGCGATTTGAGCGAGGCCACGGCGCCCTGGCCGAAGCTCTGCGAAAAACCGTCGCCGGTGACGAAGTCACCGTACATGACGTAGCTCTTGTGCTTGTCGATGCGCACATAGAGGCGGTCGCCAGAGCGTGCGTCAAAGGTCTTCAGCGACGCGTCGCCATACACCGGGTAGAACTCGTCGGGCCGCACATCGCGCAACAGCCGCGCGCGCGTCGCCTTGTCGGAATCGAAGGACGCCGTGAGCAGCAGGTCGCCGCGCACCGTGCCCTTCAGATAGAACGCCACGCGCGCGGCGGCGCTGGCCTTGCCGCCGCTGAACTCACGCGACCAGGATTCGATTTCCTGCTCAAAAGCGTCGCCGCGCCGGACCGGGTTCAGCGTCACGCGGTTGCGGAAACTGAGCACTCCTTCGACGAGGCCGGCGGCCAACATCGGCCGCAGATCTGGCACGAAGCTGATGACACCGGCTGCCGTCTGATCACCGGCAGTGATGCGCAATCGCACGTCCTGCGCCTGGTCGGGGGCGAGCAGCGTGAATTCGACGACACCGCCGGCTTCAACCTTGAGCTGCACACCCGGCGTCGTGCGGTCGACGTCGAGCCGTCGCGGGCCGAACTCGTCGGTGCGCGCGCCGGGCAGCAGCAGTCGGCCGCCGGAATGTTCGATCGTCACCAAGGCGGCTGCAGCCAAGGCCTGGCCGTCGCGGCCGAACAGGCGCAGCGTCAGCTTCACCGGCGACTGCCCGTCCGCCGGCACCGCGTTGCGGTTGACCTCGACGACGATGCGGCCGACGGCGGCGTTGGCCGCGTAGTCCAGCCCGGTCGTCTCGCCGCGGAAGACTGCGCCTGCGCGCTCGTCTTCATCCGGCGATCGCGGGTGCAGCCTGGCCTCACCCGCGGCCACCGCGGTGTAGCGCACATCAGCCGGCGGGCCGGCTGGTGGCGCGGACTGCGCCAGCGCACTGCCGAAGCTGCACAACAACAATGCGGCAGCGAGCCGACTGCGACGCAGCGTCAGCGGTTCGACGGCCGCCACGGAAGCCTTAGCGCGCAGCATTGGATGCTCCGTTAGCTACACCACTCGCGGCACGGCTCGCTGCGCCGCTCGCTGCGCCGATCACTGCACCAGTCGCAGCCCCCGACACCGCACGCGGCTCACGCGGCCGCGGCACGGTCTGCCGGGCACCGTCGGTGCCCTGCTGCGGCGAGGTCAACGGATCGAGGTCATGCGCCTTGCTGTCCAAGCGCAATGCCGGGCTGCGGGACTTTTCAGTTTCTGGCGCGCGCACCTCGCCCTGCGCGCGGCGGGCTTTGGTCTGCTCTAGAACCTTGTTCGAACAACTGCCTTCGACAAAATCGGCGCGGTGCAGCTCGCCGTTTTTCAGGTCCAGCCACAGGCTGCCAGCGTCAGCG
>JANOKR010000349.1:0-7611 GCA_031419315.1 Betaproteobacteria bacterium | reverse complement strand
ACCGTGCGGAATGGCCAGCGACGTGCCTGCGGCGCCGGCCCGCGCGACGAGCCGTTCGCGCAACGCGTCATCGGCCAGCGCGGCCACGGAGAGCGGCAGGTAGTCGGCCACCGCAAGAATGCGCTCGCCCCACTGCTGGGTCGATGGTGCCGCCGGCCGGGAAGCCAACGAGGATGCGCACCGGCGCGCGGTCGCCCTGGGCCTGCACCAGCGGACTGCACAACAGCGCCAACGCCGTCAACGCCGCCAGCGCGGTGGCGCCGGCGGCCAAGGTGTTGCGGCGCTGCCGGCCGATGAGGGACAGTTTGGGCTTGGTCATCGTTATCCTCCAGTCAAGTGGAAATAGTCAGCCGTGGAATGACATCGCGGTGGGAGAACTGGATCGGTATGCGCACAACAGACCAACAACACCGCGGCCGCGCCGCCGGTGCCAAGACCTCGGCCAACCGACCCGACGTGAGGATCGCCGCGCGCCAGCTCGAGGCCTTTGATCTCGGCTGGCACCTGCCGCATCTGCTGCGCCGTGCGCACTTCGAGGCCGAGGCTCGTTTTGCCGAGGTCTACGGCTCGCTTGCCACCTCGCGCCAGCTCGCGCTGCTGGTGGCGGTGGCGCAATCGAGCCGGGCGTCGCAGACCGAGATCGCACGCCAGATCGGGCTCGACGCCAACACCTGCAGCGATCTCGTACGACGCACCGTCGAGCGCGGTTGGCTTCGGCGCACACGTTCGCCGCTGGACGGAAGGGTCTACCAGCTCGAGCTGACTGCGCCCGGCCGTCGCCTGGTGGAACACACCGCCGTGCCACTGGCCAGCCCTTACACCGATCGGGTGGCTGAACGACTCGACGCGAAAAAGCGCCAACGTCTGGCTGAATTGTTGCGCGAACTGCTGGGGCTTCATGGTCTAGCGTAGGCGCCCCGCCAGGGCGCGCTGACATCGAGAGATGGACCGCCGCAATTTAGTACGTATTCGTATTGACTGCAAGGGCCGCGCAAGGCAAGGCCACCCACCGCACCCCCCATCCGGACCCAAACGCCAGCCCCAAGGACAGCGCAGCTATACTCGTCGCGCCAGGAGAGAGCGGGGGCTATCCCGCCGCCGAAGGCGAGCCCGCAACGCTGCGAAGCACCGGCGAAACGCTCAGGCAAAAGGACTGGCAAACGCATCTTTTTTTGGATGCGTCACCTCACTGGAGAGAGGTGGCCGCGGCGCAGATCAACGCGCCCGAGGCCATCCACCGAAGGGGCAAGCGGGCGCCGCCATCCAGCGGCAAACGCCAATCTCTCAGGTAAAGCGGACAGCGAGGGCAACCCCATCGGCAGAGCATGCCGATGTTGGATTCATCGCCCTCGAAGGAGCTGCCTGTGAGCACCGAACTGAAAACCACGCCGCTGCACGCACTGCACCTCGAACTCGGCGCGCGTTTGGTGCCTTTTGCCGGCTACGAGATGCCGGTGCAGTACCCCGCCGGCCTGATGGCCGAACATCTGTGGTGCCGCTCCTCAGCCGCACTCTTCGACGTTTCGCATATGGGCCAGTTGCGCCTGGTCGGTGACGACGCAGCGGCCTCGCTGGAGCGCCTGGTGCCGGTCGATGTCGTCGATCTGGGCGTCGGCAAACAACGCTACGCGCTGTTCACCAACCCGGCCGGTGGCCTGCTCGACGACCTGATGATCACGCGCCGGCAAGACGACCTGCTGCTCATCGTCAACGCCGGTTGCAAGGACGCCGACACCAAACACCTGATCACGCATATCGGCCACCGCTGCACCGTGATCCCGCTGCCCGACCGCGCGCTGCTGGCGCTGCAAGGCCCACTCGCGGTGAACGCGCTGGCGCGGCTGAATGCCGCTGTCGCCGGGCTGACTTTCATGACCGGCGGCCACTTCGCGCTCGCCGGCGCTGACTGTTTTGTGACGCGGTCAGGTTATACCGGTGAAGACGGTTTCGAGATCTCGGTGCCCGCCGATGCCGCCGTGGCGCTGGCCCGGGCGCTGCTCGGCGAAGCCGAGGTCAAACCGGCCGGGCTGGGCGCGCGCGATACGCTGCGGCTCGAAGCCGGCATGTGCCTGTACGGCCACGATATCGACACCACGACGACGCCGATCGAGGCCGGCTTGAGCTGGGCAATCCAGAAGGTGCGCCGCGCTGGTGGCGCGCGCGCCGGCGGTTATCCGGGCGCAGCGGTGATCGACGCGCAACTCGGGCGCGGCGCGCAGCGCAAACGGATCGGCCTGGTCGGCCTGGAGCGGGTGCCGGTGCGCGAAGGCACGCTGATCTTTGACGCGCATGGCCACAAGCTCGGCCACGTGACCAGCGGCACGCTGGCGCCGAGCGTCAACAAGGCCATCGCGATGGCCTACCTCGGCGCCGACCACGCCGCAGCCCACCACGAGGTGTATGCCGAAGTGCGTGGCAAGCGGCTGCCGATGCGTGTCACGCCGATGCCTTTCAATCCGCACCGCTACGTTCGCGGCTGATCCAAGTACGACCCCGAACCAACGCCAAACACCAGGAGACCCGCCGATGACGACCATGTTCACCCCCGACCACGAGTGGATCAATATCGAAGACCACGAAGCTGCCGTCGTCGGCATCACGCTACACGCGCAGGACGCGCTCGGCGACGTCGTCTTCGTCGACCTGCCCGAGGTCGGCAGGGTCTACAAAGCCGGCGAAGCCGCCGGGGTGGTCGAATCCGTCAAGGCCGCCGCCGACGTGAAGATGCCTCTGTCGGGCGAAGTTGTTGAAGTCAATGAAGCGCTGCGCACCGACCCCTCGTTGGCGAACAGCGACCCGATGGGCAACGGCTGGTTTTTCAAGGTGCGCGTGGCCGACATGGCCGAGTTCGAGCGGCTGATGGACCCGCCCGGTTACGACGCGCTGCTCAAGACCCTCTAACCTTCTACATCAACGCCTCAACGTCTTGACATCGCCCGCCATGCTGATGACCGCCAAGAAGCCGCTGCCCGAACTGGAAAACAGCGCCGAATTCGTGCCCCGCCATATCGGCCCGACTGCCGAAGAAGAAGGGCTGATGCTGTCGGTCATCGGCGCGGCGTCGCGCCGCGCATTGATCGACGCCATCGTGCCAAGCCCGATCGCGCGCAGCCGGCCGATGGCGCTGCCGCCGCCGGTGACTGAAGGCCAGGCGCTGGCCGAGCTGAAGGCGCTGGCTTCGAAGAACAAGCTGCTGAAGAGTTTTATCGGCCAGGGTTACCACGCCACGATCACGCCCGGGGTCATCCTGCGCAACATCCTCGAGAACCCGGCCTGGTACACCGCCTACACGCCTTACCAGGCCGAGATTTCGCAGGGCCGGATGGAAGCGCTGGTGAACTTCCAGACCATGGTCTGCGACCTCACCGGCATGGCCATCGCGAATGCCTCGATGCTCGACGAGGCCACTGCGGCGGCCGAAGCGATGACGTTGGCCAAACGCAGCGTCAAGAGCAAGAGCGACACCTTTGTCGTTGCCGGTGACTGCCACCCGCAGACGATCGCCGTGATCCAGACCCGCGCCGAGCCGCTGGGCTTGAAGGTGGTGCTGGCCAACTCCGCCGAAGAATGGGATCAACTGCTTGACGGTGGTAATTATTTTGCGGTGCTGGTCCAGATCCCGACCACCGATGGCTCGATTCACGATGTGCGCGCCGACGCCGCGCGCATCCACGCGCACCAGGCCGCATTCATCGTTGCTGCCGACCTGCTGGCGTTGACGTTGATCGTGCCGCCGGGTGAGTTCGGCGCCGATATTGCGCTGGGCTCGACGCAGCGATTTGGCGTGCCGATGGGCGCCGGCGGCCCGCATGCGGCCTACCTGGCCTGCCGCGACGAGTACAAACGCAGCCTGCCCGGCCGGCTCGTTGGCGTGAGTGTCGACGCGCATGGCAACCCGGCGTACCGGCTCGCTTTGCAGACGCGCGAGCAGCATATCCGGCGCGAGAAAGCGACGAGCAATATTTGCACGGCGCAAGTGCTGCTGGCCGTCATCGCCAGCATGTATGCGGTCTACCACGGCCCAGAGGGGCTGACGCGCATTGCGCAGCGCGTGGCCAACTACACCACCATCCTGGCCCATGGCCTGCGCAAGCTGGGGGTCAAGGTCAGGAGCGAAACGGCCTTCGATGCGATCTGCATCGACAGTGGCCCGGCCACCTCGGCGATCGCCGCGCGCGCGGTGGCCGCCGGCTTCAATCTGCGCCGCTTCCCGGAGTGGGGCGACACGATGCTCGGCATCAACCTGGACGAAACCACCACCCGCGACGACATCAAGGCGCTGTGGCAACTCTTCGCCCGTGCCGGCCAGACGCTGCCCGAGGTCGCGCGCTACGAAGCCGGCGTCGAGCCGATGATCCCGCTGTCGATGCGCCGCACGAGCCGCTTCCTCACGCACCCGGTCTTCAACACCCACCACAGCGAAACCGAGATGCTGCGCTACATCCGGCGCCTGTCGGACAAGGACCTCGCACTCGACCGCACGATGATCCCGCTTGGCTCGTGCACGATGAAGCTCAACGCGACCAGCGAGATGATCCCGATCACGTGGCCAGAGTTCGCCAACATGCACCCGTTTGCACCGGCCGACCAGTTGGCCGGCTTCTGGGCGCTGAACGACCAGCTCTGCGACTGGCTCTGCCAGGCCACCGGCTACGCCGGCATCAGCCTGCAACCCAACGCGGGCTCGCAGGGTGAATACGCCGGGCTGCTGGTGATCCGCGCCTGGCACGCATCGCGCGGCGAGACACACCGCCACGTCTGCCTGATCCCCGAGAGTGCGCATGGCACCAATCCGGCCAGCGCGCAGATGGCCGGCATGAGCGTGGTCGTCGTCAAATGTGATGCCGAGGGCAATGTCGACCTCGACGACCTGCGTGCCAAGTGCGAGTTGCACAGCGCCCGGCTCGCCGCGGTGATGATCACCTACCCGTCGACCTACGGCGTCTTCGAAGCGCGTGTGAAAGAACTCTGCGCGCTGGTGCACCAGCATGGCGGCCGGGTGTATGTCGACGGCGCGAATATGAACGCGCTGGTCGGCGTCGCTGCGCCCGGCGAGTTTGGCGGCGATGTCAGCCACCTGAACCTGCACAAGACGTTCTGCATCCCGCATGGGGGTGGTGGGCCGGGTGTCGGGCCGGTGTGTGTGGTCGACGATCTGGTGCCGTTTTTGCCAGCCCATGCAGCGATGCCCGAAGGCCGCCGCAACGCCCGAGCGGTGGGCGCTGTATCGGCGGCGGCGCTCGGCAATGCACTGGTGCTGCCGATCAGCTGGATGTATGTGCGCATGATGGGCGCCGACGGCCTGCGCGACGCGACCGAGATCGCGATCCTGTCGGCCAACTATGTCGCCGCGCGGCTGACGGACCACTACGACATCCACTACAGCGGCAACATCGCCGGCCTCAAGGGCGGCGGTGTCGCGCACGAATGCATCCTCGACTTGCGGCCACTCAAAGACAGCTCGGGCATCAGCGCCGAAGATGTCGCCAAGCGCCTCATCGACTACGGTTTTCACGCGCCGACATTGAGCTTCCCGGTGCCCGGCACGTTGATGGTCGAACCCACCGAAAGCGAGCCGCTGGTCGAACTCGACCGCTTCTGCGACGCGATGATCGCGATCCGGCAAGAAATCGCCAACGTTGAATCCGGTGCCTGGCCGAAGGACGCCAATCCGCTGAAAAACGCGCCTCACACGGCACCCGCGCTGCTCAAGGCCGAATGGCCGCTGGCCTACTCGCGTGAAGAGGCGGCGTTCCCGGTGCCGGCATTGCGGCAGCACAAATACTGGCCGCCGGTCGGCCGCGTCGACAACGTCTACGGTGACCGCAACCTGTTCTGCAGTTGTCTGCCGATGAGTGACTACAAGAATTAAGAAGAGCTAACGCACCAAATGGCCGTCTCCGTCTTCGACCTCTTCAAGATCGGCATCGGCCCGAGCAGCTCGCACACCGTCGGGCCGATGCGCGCGGCGCGCATCTTCGTGCTGCGTCTCGAACATGAGGGCCTGCTCACGCGCGTCGCCCGCGTGCAATCACTGCTGTACGGCTCGCTCGGCGCCACCGGCAAGGGCCACGGCAGCGACAAGGCGGTGCTGCTCGGGCTGGCCGGGCATGAGCCGGATACGGTCGATGTCGAACTGATTCCGGTAGTGATGCAGGCGATCCGTGACGGCGCTCAGCTACACCTGCTGGGCCGCCACGAGGTGGCTTTCAACGAGCGCGAAGACCTCGTCTTTCACCGCCGCGAGACGCTGCCCTTCCACGCCAACGGCATGCGTTTTATCGCTTTTGACGCGGCCGGATCAGAACTCGCCAACCGGGTGTACTACTCGGTCGGCGGAGGTTTTGTGGTCAGCGACGATGTCGCCGCCGACGGCAGCCGGCAAAAGGTGATCGCGCCCGACACCACCGTGCTGCCCTACCCGTTCCACAGCGGCGACGAACTGCTGGTACAGGCGCAGGCGGTTGGCGGCAGCATCGCCGATGTGATGCGCCTGAACGAAAACCATTGGCGCAGCGATGAGCAGATCGACACCGGCTTGCTGAAGATCTGGCAGGCGATGCAGGACTGCGTGAAACGCGGCTGCGCCACCGACGGCATCCTGCCCGGCGGCTTCAAGGTCAAGCGCCGCGCCGCGCCGCTGTACCGCGACCTCATCTCCAACCCCGAAGCCGCGCTGCGCGACCCGCTGCAGGTGATGGACTGGGTCAATCTCTACGCTTTGGCCGTGAATGAAGAAAACGCCGCCGGCGGACGGGTGGTCACCGCGCCGACGAATGGCGCTGCTGGCATCGTGCCCGCGGTGCTGCACTACTACACCCGCTTCGTGCACGGCTCGAATCAAAAAGGCGTCATCGACTTCCTGCTCACGGCCGCGGCGATCGGCATTTTGTACAAAGAAAACGCCAGCATCAGCGGCGCCGAAGTCGGCTGCCAGGGCGAAGTCGGCGTCGCTTGCAGCATGGCCGCCGGCGCGCTCTGCGCGGTGATGGGGGGCAGCCCCGAGCAGACTGAGAACGCCGCCGAGATCGGCATGGAGCACCACCTCGGCCTGACCTGCGACCCGGTGGGCGGGCTGGTGCAGATCCCCTGCATCGAGCGCAACGCGATTGCGTCAGTCAAGGCGATCAACGCCGCGCGCATGGCACTGCGCGGTGATGGCACCCACCATGTCAGCCTGGACAAGGTCATCAAGACGATGCGCGAAACCGGCGCCGACATGATGACCAAGTACAAGGAGACCGCACGCGGCGGGCTGGCGGTGAATATCGTCGAGTGCTGACCACCGCCGGCGGGGCGCCAGCCGGCATCGACGGGACCGCAGCGGTGTTAGCCTCGCTGCGTGCAGCGGCCTACGGACAAGACCGACAAGACCGACAAGACCAACGAGTCCGACAAGACCGATCAGCGGCTCTTGAGCAAATGTGGCTTTGCCACTTTGCTCATAGCCCCTCGGGGGGCGGACGACGTAGTCGTCGGCCTGGGGGTGCTCATCAGGCAAGCGCTGTGCTTTGCACTGCGGTCAACTCGCACTTCGGACGGGAGCCCGTCATGACGCGGGTCGCCTGCGTCGGCCACGCCGCAGTCGACCATGTCTTCGAGGTCGATGCC
>JANOKR010000348.1:0-15346 GCA_031419315.1 Betaproteobacteria bacterium | reverse complement strand
CATCGGCGACGGTTTTCACGAGGTAAGGCTTCCACGGCCCGACGCCGTCGGCATAGGCCTTGATCGCGGCCAGGCCACCCGGCGTCAACAGGTCGGCGAAGGTCAAGGTGCCACCCGCGGCCTGGATGTCGTACGGCTGGCGGTACGGGTCGACGAGCGACATCGAACCGTCGGCGTTGACATTGTCGGCGTCCACCAGTTGCACCAGGCGGATGTCGGTCTTGCCGTTGAGGTACTGCAAGTTGCCGACCTCGAACGACTGGATGAACACCGGCGCAGCGCCAGAGTTGCCATAAGCCGCGTGCAGCTTGTCGACGAGCGCATTCTCAAAAACCTTCGACCCAAACACACCGTCGTGGAAGGTTGAATGTTTCACCTCCGGGTAGATGCCCACCGGCCGGCCGAGCGCCAGGCTCTGCGTCTTGGCCAGGTTGATGACCTCGTCAAGGGTCGGGATTTCGTAAAGGCCGTTGAAACTCTGGTCGCGCCCGGCACGCGACTGTTTGGCGCGCAAGGTCTTGATCTCGGCGAGCGTGAAGTCGCTCGCAAAATAGTCGGTCGTCGACACACCGTCGACGTTGCGTGTGCTCATGCGCGCGGCGCCGAACTTCGCGGCCACGTCGGTGGTGCCGCCGAGCATCGGCTCGTGGCGCGCGACGAGGACGCCGTCCTGGGTCATGACCAGATCGGGCTCGATGAAATTGGCGCCCTGCTGGATCGCCAGTGCGTACGACTGCAGCGTGTGCTCGGGCAGATAACCCGATGCGCCGCGGTGGCCGATGACCAGCGGCGCCTGGCCGTTGAGTGTGTTGTAGGCAGCTGCCGGTGAGGCGAAGAGTGCGGCGGCCAGCGGCAGCAAGGCCAAGGCGCCGGCGAGTAGCGGTTTCGAGGATCTGGACATGGGTTTTCTCCTGGCAGGTTGGTGTTGTCAGCGTGAACCGGACCAGTCTGCGGCGCAAGTGTGAAAACGCGGTGAAAACGCGGTGACAGCACATCGACAGCACATCGACAGTGCGCAGCGCCAGCCGCCGCCGGTGCGGCCTGTCCGGGATGGCGGCCAGCGCTGCGGCTATGCTCTGCGCCCCCATGCCCGCCGTGCACATCAACGATATCGAAGGCGCCATCAACTGGTGGCGTGAACGCTCGCCTTCGCCCGACGGCATCACCGCCTGCGCCGAGGTGCGTGCGCTGGCCGAGGTTTACGCCCTGCTCGTGTATTACCGCGAAACCGAGTGTGACGAAACGTCGATGCCCGAGGCCGCGCATGCCGCCTGGCTGGCCTGGTATGCAAGCACACCCGACGCGCCCTGCATCGCGATTTGTTCGACCAGCCAGGGTGACGCCGAATGCAAGGGCTGCGGCCGCAGTTTTGACGAAGTCCAGCATTGGACGGCCTACACGCCGGCGCAAAAACGCACCGTCTGGCGCCGCATCACGCTCGAAGCCCGCGCCTGGCGCTTCAACCGTTATGCCGAGCGTGCGCGCCAGGCCACCGGCATCGATCACCCGAGCCCGGAATTGTTCGCGCCGCTGGCCGGTGGAGGCAGCGCGGCTTGAGCGATCCGGTGCCGGGCAGCAACGCCGACCGCTCGCTTGTCGGCAGCGCAAGACGCATCACCAAGCTCGCCTGGCCGGTGCTGGTGGGGCAGCTCTCGGTGGTCGCCTTCGGCACGATCGACACCTTGCTGGTGGCTCGTTTTTCGTCGCTCGACCTGGCCGCGCTGGCGGTCGGCGCAGCGATCTATATGACCGTCTTCATCGGCTTCATGGGCGTGGTGCTGGCGATCGGGCCGATCGTCGGCCAGCTCTTCGGTGCCCGCCAGTACGCCCAGGCCGGCCGGCAGGTGCACCAGGCGCTGTGGATTGCGCTCGCGATGGGCTGCATCGGCAGCACGTTGTTGCTCTTGCCGCAGCCCTTTTTGGCGATCGCGCAAGTCACGCCCGAGGTCGGGGCGAAGCTCCAGGGTTATCTGACGGCGCTTGCATTTTCGCTGCCGGCAGCGCTGCTTTTCACCGTCTACCGCGGCTTCAATACCGCTGTCTCGCGGCCCAAAGCGGTGATGGTGCTGCAGCTTTGCGGGCTGGCGCTGAAGGTGCCGCTGTCGGTGGCGCTGGTCTGGGGCGTGCCGGGCTTCGGCGTTCCTTCGCTGGGTGTCGTTGGTTGCGGCATCGCGACCTGCATCGCAATGTGGGCGCAGCTCATCGCCGCCGTCGTGGTGTTGCGCCGCGATGCGTTTTACGATCGCTTCGAGCTCTGGGGCCGCGGCCTGGACGCACCCGACCGGCCGGCGCTGCGAACACAACTCCGGCTCGGGCTGCCGATCGGCGCGACGATCCTGATCGAGGTCACCGGCTTTACCTTCATGGCAATTTTCATCGCCCGCCTCGGCGCGGTGCCGGTGGCCGGGCACCAGATCGCGGCCAACCTCGTCGCGCTGCTGTTCATGATGCCGCTGGCACTGGCCAACGCGACGAGCACGCTGGTTGCCCAACGCATCGGTGCGCAGGATCCGCGTGATGCGCGGCGCCTCGGCTGGCACGGCCTGCTCATTGGCTGCGCCGTGGCGGCCGTCATGGGCGGCACGGTTTTCCTGGCGCGTGTATCGGTCGTTGCGCTGTACACCGCCGACGCCGCAGTGGCCGCCGTGGCGTTGTCGCTCGTCGCCTGGCTGGCCTTGTTCCACCTTGCCGACGCCGCGCAGGCGATCGCCGGTTTTGTGCTGCGCGCCTACCGCATCACGGTGATCACGCTGGTCGTCTATGTCGGCGCGCTGTGGGGTGTCGGCCTGTTCGGTGGCTATGTCCTGGCCTTCGATACCCTGGGCATCAGCCCACCGGGATTGACCGGCGCGCGTGGCTTCTGGGTCGCCGCCACCGCCGGGCTGGTCATCGCCGCGCTGATCTTGTGCGTCTACATGGTCAGGATGCTCAAGCGCCAACGTGTCACTGCGATGTCACCCCGCGCCGATTGAGCCAGCGCGGCCGTGGCGCCACAGTGCGGCATCCAAACTGCCGCCGGGGACACGACCATGGGCCAGCACTCGATACGCTCTTCGATACGCCACTCGATGCACCGCTCGCTGTGCCACATGGCAGCGGTTACCGCCTTGCTCTGCGCCGGTACGGCGCAGGCCTACACGACTTTCGAGGGCGATCCCAAATGGGGCGCTGGCGCGCCAGGCAGCGGCGCGGTGGTCACCTGGAGCCTGATGCCCGAAGGCACGGCGGCCGTGCGCAGCCCCGACGGCCCGCCGTTTTTATTCCAGGATTTCTGGGCCGGCAGCAATGCGCTGGCGGCGGTTTATGCCCAGCTCGACGCCGATCCGGCAGTTGGCGAGACGCTTTTCCTGATCGCCCTCACCGCTGCCTTTGCAAGCTGGTCGGCGGCCGCGAACATCAGCTTCGTGCAGGTCGGCGATGACGGTTCGCCGATAGGACTTGTCGGCTCCTACGCCGGCCAGGTCGGAGACATCCGGATCGCTGCGTACCAGTTCCTGAGTCCGTTCTCCGCGGTCGCCGGCCATGCCCTCGGCCTCGGCCACCCCGAGGCTGATGGGCTGGCGCCGGGCGAGAACGAATCGATCATGTATGTCAGCGCCGACTGCTGCGACAAGCTGCGCCGCATCCCGCGCGCCGACGACGTGGCGGGTGTTCAATTCCTCTACGGCGCGGCGGCCAACGTACCGGAGCCGAGCGCATGGCTGCTGATGGCGGCGGGCCTGTGGCCGCTGACGGCCTGGGCGCGTCGCGGGCGTCGCGCGGCCGGCAGGGTGGCCCCAGCCGGCCCGGCCCGCGCCTAGTCCGGCAACCCGCAGAGCCGCTCGAGCGCAACAAAACGCGGTTCGCTGCGCAAAGTGTCCAAGCCTGGATCGACCGGCAGGCAGACAAAGTTGGAATCGCGCTCTTGCTGTGCCTGCTCGAGCAGGGCCAGGGCCGATGCCGCTTCGCCCAGCCTGGCACTGACCAATGCCAACTGGTACGGCGGCAGGTACAACGCGCCACGCGATACGCGCAGTCGCTCGACGGTCGCGCGCGCTTGCGCCGCTTGCCCGAGCAGCGCCTGGGCCTGCGCAACGCCGATCGGCCCGATCGTGAGCTGGGGGAACAGCATCTCGGCCTGGCGATAACAGGCCAGCGCCGCTTCGGCCGCACCGCGCTGCAAGTGCACATAACCGAGCAGGCTGACCGCCAGCGCCTGCGGTTGCAAATCGAGCAACGCGCGCAAGTGCGACTCAGCGCCGGTGTAGTCGCGCCGGTACAAAGCGAGCAAGGCTTCGTGCGCACGCACCGAGTTGTTCAGCGGGTCGAGCGTGCGTGCGATCTGCAACTCGCTGGCGGCCTCGTCGAAGCGGCGCACGAACATCAGCGAAAACGCAATCTGGTGGTGCAAAAACGCGCTTGGCGCACTCGCCCGCCGGGCCCGCGCGTAGAGCTGCTGGGCACCGGCCCAGTCGAGCGCAAAGCGGTGGCGCAAACCGGCCAGCAAGGCCAGCGCATCGGCCTGCTCGGGTTCGATCTCAAGCGCCTTCTCGGCATGCTCGATGGCCTGGGACACCGCGGGCATCGGTGCCACGTAGGTCATGCCGACGAGCCCGGTCAAAGCCCGTGCACAACCCAGATAACCACGCGCCACGCCTGGCGCCAGGCGCGCCGATTGGCCGAAGCGGTCGAGCGCTTTGTGCAGGCCTTCTTCGTGGCCCAGGCGCAGGAAAAACTCGCCACGCTCGGCGAGTTCCTGCGCGTCGCCGACCGCGCTTGGGGCGGCTGCCGACAGCACCCCGCCGGCGTGTTCGGCATGTTCGGCGTGTTCGGTGTGTTCGGCGTGCAGCACATACTGCCCCGGCGGCAGTTGGAACCGCACGGCCTGGGGCGCGCCCGACCCGAGGTAATAACGCGCCAGCCGCTGGCGCAGCCGCCGCGCCTCGACCCGCACGATGCTGTCCTGCGCCGGGTCGAAGGTCGCCGCCCGGCGCTGGAAAACTTCGATTGCAAGCACCGGCTCCTTCAGTCGGCCGGTGTCGCCGGCCAGCAGATGTTCGACGAGATAGCCCAGCAGCCGCTGGTGGGCCTTGGCATTGGCAAACTCCGGCGCGGCCAGCGCAAGGCGCAGGGCGTCGCGCACAAGCGGTGGTGGTGGCAGGGGCAGCAGCGGCAGGTCGACGGCGGGAAGCTTCATCGGGCGCCGGGCCGCAGTAGCGGACAAGCCGGCGACCCCGACCGTAGCCGATGTCGCGCCGGCCGGCCACCCCGTGCCTGGACGACGCGCGTCTCGAAGCCATGCATGACCAGGCATGACCACGCATGACCACGCCATAGTCACGCCGGCGCGACGCTGTCGTCACGCCTGGCGACGGCGGCACCACCCATCGCCACAGACGACGCTGCAGAACGCCGGGTCTCGACCTGCCCTGCATGCTGGCCGCGCTGGCCAGTCTGGCCAGTCGTACCACGCCGCCCGCGCCGCGGCGCCTCTCAGGCCGGCAGCGTCAAGATAAAACAGCTGCCACCACCCGGCCGCGGCACGCAGCGCACGCTACCGCCATGCGCGTTGGCGATCTGGCGCACGAGTGCCAGCCCGAGCCCGACGCCGCCTTCGCGCTCGGCGTGGCCCGGCAGGCGAAAAAACGCCTCGAAGATGCGCTCGCGGTAGGCCTCGGGCACGCCGGGGCCGCGGTCACAGACCTCGACCTCGGCAGCACCAGCGACGCGGTGCACCCGCACATCCACCTGCCCACCAGCGTAGCGATGCGCGTTTTCAATCAGGTTGCGCAGCGCACGGCGCACCAGGCGTTCGTCAACCGGCACGAGCAGCGGCTGACCTTCAACGTTAGCCACTTCGGCTGACTTCGATGCCGCGGCCTCTTCGGCCGCGATCACCAACAGGTCCACCGGCGCGCGGCGCAGGTTTTCCTTGGCCGCATCGAGCCGGCTCGCCAGCAGCACCTCTTCGACCAGCGCATCGAGTTCAGCGATGTTGGTGTGGATTTCCTGGCGCAGCTTCTCGCGCTGGGCCGGTGCCGCGTCGTCGAGCATCGATACCGCCATCTGCAGCCGCGCCAGCGGTGAGCGCAGTTCGTGGCTGGCGTTGGCGAGCAGGCTCTGGTGCGAACGCAGCAGCGTTTCGATGCGCCCCGCGGCTTGGTTGAAACTGGTCGCCAAGGCGGCCACTTCGTCGTTGCCGTCTTCGGCAACACGCTGGCTGAGTGCGCCGCCGCCGAAGGCTTCAACTCCTTTTTTCAGGGCTTCGAGCCGGCGCGTCAGGCCGCGCACCACCGGGTAGGCGCCGCCGGCCACCGCCAGGAACAACAACGCCAGCAGCGCGACGATGCCGGCGCCATCGGGCAGTCCAGGCAGGCCAGGCAGCAGCAGCATGTGCCGCGCGCCAGGCGGCATCAGCAGTGCCGGAGCCTCACCGCGTCGGTCGTCGCCGCCGCGCGGGCTGGCGCCCATGCCCATGCCGGTGCCCATGCCGCCCCCGCCACCCGCAGCACCGCGCTCGGGTCGATTCGGGTTGCCACGTGTGACCCACAAGGTGCGGCCGTCGTCGAGCCGCACCGCCACGCCGGGACGCAGCCCGGGCGCGCTGTCGGCCTGGCGGCGCAGGTAGGCGTCAGACGCACCGATGCGGCGGCCCTGCGCATCGTCCAGCGCCATCGGCAGGCGCAGGCGCTGCGACCAATCACGCAGCGCCGCGGCCTGTTCGGCTGCCGGGGCGTCGGGCGCCGGCAGCGAGCGCTGCAGCAGGTCGGCCCAGGCCTCGACCCGGCTCTGCGCCGCGGACTCGACACGCACACGCTCTTGCGACATATGGCGCTGCACGACCCAGCCCGAAGCCAGCGCAAACAGCCCCAGCGCAGCGACCACGGTCAGCCAGATGCGAAAGTACAGCGACCGCATCGGGTAGTCAGCCAGCTCGCGTCAGGCGCGCGCAGCGGCAAGCGGGGGGGCGGACATTTCAGTCGTGATCCTGCCGGCGCGCAAAGACATACCCGGTGCCGCGTACCGTGATCACGCGGCGCGGGTTTTTCGGGTCATCCTCGATCAAGGCGCGGATGCGCGAGATGTGCACGTCGATGCTGCGGTCGAAGGCATCGAGCGGGTGGCCCTTGAGCGAGTCCATGATCTGGTCGCGGGTCATCACGCGGCCGGCGGCGCGGGCGAGCACGACCAGCAGGTCGAACTGGTGGCTCGTCAGTTCGCAGCCCCGGCCATCGATACGCGCCTGGCGGGCACCGAGATCGATGACGAGACGACCAAATTCGAGCACCGCGTCGTTGCTCGCGTCGGGTGCGGCGCGGCGCAGCAAGGCCTTGACACGCGCCAACAGCTCACGCGGCTCGAAGGGTTTGGGCAGGTAGTCGTCGGCACCAATCTCGAGGCCGACGATGCGATCCATCGGCTCGCCGCGCGCCGTCAACATCAATATCGGCAGCCGGCGCGTGCGCGGTTCGGCGCGCAGCTCGCGGGTCAGGTCCAGGCCGTCGCCGTCGGGCAGCATCAGGTCGAGCAGCAGCGCGTCGTAGGCGCTCAGCCGCAGCCGCTCGCGCCCTTGCGCCAGCGACTGCGCGGTATCGACTTCGAAGCCATGGCCGCGCAGGTAGTCACCCACCATCGCGGTCAGGCGGGCGTCGTCATCGATCAGCAGCAGGCGGCTTTGCATCGGCTCGGTTTCAGCGCCTCAGGATTTTGGCGCTTCCAGCGCTCGGCGCTCGCGCTGATGACGGTCCATCATTTCATGCCGCCGGTTCATCGACTCGGCCAGCGTCTTGCGCTGCTCCGGCGTGAGGACGCGGCTGGTTTCGATCATCACCTGCAGCATGCGCTTGGATGCCACCTCGTGCTGCGCGGCGATCTGCTGGCGCAGGGTTTCGGCGGCACGCGCGTCGACGGTCGGCTGGGTGAAGATCTGCATCATCTGCGCGTGTTGCGCGCGGCGGCCGTCGCGACCGGCCTGCAACTCGGACGCAGCACCCTGCATGATCTGCTTGATCCGGGCGCGCTGCTCGGGCGTAGCGTTGACACGGTCGAGCATGCGCTCGGACAAATGCATCATGCCGCCGTGGCCGCCGTGGCCGCCCTGCCCGGCGCCCATCATCATCGCGCCATGACGGCCATGTCCACCTGACTCACCATGGCCGGCCATCGGTTGTGCCCAGGCGGTGAGCGTGTAGCTGCCGGCGGCGGCCAGCAAAAGGCCGGCGGCAAAAAGTTTCAACGGAAATCGGTTCGTGGCCATCACGGCTCCTTGCAGGGGTTGACGATCAAAGGCATCCTGCCGGGCCCCGGTAACCCGCCGTTGCCGGCGGGGTAAAGATCTGTTTCAACGTGCGGCGCCAGCCGCATCCACACGCATCAGGCGGCGCTGCAAGTCGAAGCCGCGCTGCGCGCTGCGCAGGTCCAGGCGCAGCAGCACACCGCTGGCGCGATCGATGACGATGACACCCTCGAGCCGCGTCGTGCTGTCGCCCTGTTGCACGTCGCCAAAGAGTTCGATCACCGCGACGTCGAAGCGCCGGCCGGCGAGTGTCTGCGGGCCGACGGCAACGACCTGGCCGCGAAGGCGCGCGCGCTGAAAAGCATCGTCGGCAATGCTCATGCTGCCGGCCAGCACCTGGCCGAGCTGCAGCTCGTGGCGCAGCAGTTGTGGCCATTGCAGCCAGCCCGCCGGGGCCTGGGTGACATTGCCGGCACGGTCTTGCCGCCACGGTGCGCCGGCCGCGACACCAGCGGTGTCGAAGCCAAACTCGAGCTGGTCGCGGCGCAGCGCGAGCAGCTCGAGCACCAGCTCGCGCTGCGGCGCCGCGCTCAGCGCCTTGCCGCCACGATGCTGTTGGCGCTCTTCGTAGACCAGTCGCTCACCCACGGCCACCGGCAGCGCGGCCGCCTGTGCTGCCGGCAACTCGGCGCCGGGCGCCACGCAGGCCTTCGCCGCGGCGGCGCTGCGCAGTGCTTCGAAGCGGCCTTTGAGGCGCGCGAGTTCATCCGCCTCGGGCCCGGCCGCGCGCATCGCCACCAGCGCCGGCCAGAACACGGCCAGCCCGATGCCGAGCGCGACAATATTGTTGCCGGCCCGCTCGTCCACCGAATAGGCCATGTCGGCGGCGCGTTTTTGCACCCGATCGGCGTCGGCGTCGATGCGCTCGCAGTCCCACTGCACAAACTCCGCCACGCTGGTGGGCGCCGGCACGACATCCGCCGCACGCGTGGCGCAGCCGCTGATGCCGATGCTCAGCAGCAGCGACAGCGAAATTTGCGGCAGCTTGCGCGAGCACCCCTGCGGGCTCGTCGCGAACTTCGCCATCGTCGAAGCCGAGAGCGCAAATGCGGTGACCGAGGCAGGCAGGCAGTGAGGCACGGCGGTGATTGTGCCCCTGACCCGGCCGCTGCCGGCCGGCACGGTCAGAGGCTGAGGGCTTCGCTCCAGACCTCGAAGTGCGCGCTGCGCAACAAGCTCGCACCGCTGGCCCAGGGCTGGCTCGATTCCTGGCCGAGCAGCCAATGGCGCGCCGGGTCTGGTGACGTCGCGATGCCAGCGGTCAGCGCGGCGAGATAGTTCAGCGCTTGATCCGCACCCGATGACGTGGCGCCAATCGCCGCAGCGGCCTCGCTGTAGTTGTCAGCACCGGCAGCGTAACCAGCACCGGCCTGCCACAGTGCGGCGTGCGCGCGCTGATCGGTGTCGCGCAGTTCGGCCAGCGGGCGCAGCGCGCCGAGCCAGGCCGCTATCGACGCGCCGCCGTCGGCGGTGCCGAGCGCACCACTGGCGCCGGCCGGTGCGCTCGCGCCGCGTGGCGGTGCGCCCTCAGCCACAAGCTGCTGGTAGAGCAGGTCGCCGTTGACGAGGTTGAAGCGCGTCTTGCCGTCGAGCCCGGAGTCGCGCAGCACGACACCTTGCGCGGCATCGATATCCAGCCGCGCGGCCTGCACGTCGACGGCGTCCAGGCTCGACGATGCACCCGCGGCGAGCAACGGGCCGTGGCCGCGCATCACGAGCACCCCGGTGTGGATATTGACCAGCGTGTCACGCGCCGCATCGCTGATCGTGCCGCCACTGCTGGCCAGCAAGACGCTGCCTGCCGCGGCGGCACCGCGGGTATCGAGCTGCCCGACCGCGATATCAGCGGCACCGCGCAGGGTCAGGTCGCCGCCAGCGCTGCCCAGGCTCGCATCGGCGGCCATCGCGATCGCGCCGCTGCTGTCAAGCACGAGATCTTTGCCTGCCAGGCTGGCCGAGCCCTGCACGTCAATGCGCCCGCCGGCGACCGTGATCAAAGGCGCGGCAATGATTTCGAGCAGTGCCGCCGAGACAGACACAACACCGCTGTCGAGCTGGCCGATCCGGACTTCGCCGAAGCCTGCAATCTGCGCCAGCATCGCCGCGTCGACAACGAGGCCGCTGCCCGCGGCGCCGATCGTGACCGCACCACCCGCAGCCTGCGGTGCCAGGTTCAGCATGCCACCGGCAGGGCCCTGCAACACGCCGTTGAACAGCACCGAGCCGGCTTCGATAACGACATCACCGGCGCCAATCACGACCCCGCCCATGACCACCGCGCTGGCGCCGACGATCGTCAAGCTGCCGCTGTCGATGGTCAGCAGGCGCTTGAACTCAACGACGCCGCTGGCTTCAATGACGAGGTCGCCGCTGAGGTGAACCGTTTCTTCGAAGGTCACGTCACCGGCATCGTCGACAAGCAGGCTGTTAAGCGGTGTCGTCGCGCCAATCGCGCCGAGCACACGCACCGCCGCGCCATCGCTGTGCAGCTCGAGCCGGTCTGCCGCGCCACCGGGGTTGCCGTCGACGGCGCGGTTGAGCGTGATCGGGCCATCGCCGGCCCCTTCGGCGGTGCCGGCGGTGAGGCTGAAAATGCCCTGGATGCGCAGCGCGCTGGTGATCACGATCGGGCCCTGTTGACTGATCGTATCGCTGGGTACATCGAGCACCGCGGTGGCGCCACCGGCATCGAGCTGGATCGCTCCGTGGCCATGCACGCTCAAGGAGCGCCCGTCGGCGGGCGCGGTGCCGTCGGTCAAGTCGATATCGCCGTCGATCGTGCTGACGCCGATGCTGCCGTTGCCGGCGATGGTGACGAGGTCACTCTGCATCACGTCGGTGAGTTCGCTCACCGTCGCGTCGGCGCCGACACGGCGCACCGTGACCTCGACATCGCCGATGCGCACCGCATCGCTGTCGTGCAGCCAGATGCCACCACCGGCGGCGCGCGCGGTGACGTTGCCGACGCGGGTCTCGATGCGGTTCGCAGCACTGCCCACGCCGCCACTGCTGGCATTCAACCAAAGGCCGGCCGCGCTGATGTCGACATCGGCATCGCTGCCCGATTCGACGATCGAGCCGGCCACCGAGGTGATCGCAATATCGCCGTTGCCGGCGGCCAGCCGCGCGATGCGCACATCGCTGCCGGCAAAGATGCGCAGCGGGCTGTTGACCACCGAGATCACTGCCGTCTCGGCCATAGCCAAGCTGCCGGCCGCCGAGATGTCGACGTTGCGGCCGCCGCGTGTGATCGCGATATCGGCGTTCTGCACGATGTCGCCGCCGCTGAGCAGGCTGATGTGGCCGCTGCTGCTGCGCACCGCGCCGTCGATCAGCAGTGCGCCGCCGCGTGCATGCAGCAGCAGGTTGCCCACCGACTGCACCGCGACGTCGTTGGCGCTGCCCTGGCGCAGCGTGATCGCGCCGTCGCTCAGGATCACGATGTTGCCCGCCGACACCAGGTCGGACAGTGCAGCGTCGGTGCTGGTGATGGTCGACAACGAACCGTCGGCGTTGACCCGGTCGACGGCGATTGCAGCCAGGCTGTCGATCTCCAGACCGTCACTCTCGACCGCAAAAAATCCGCTCGCACCAACACCCGCGACCGTCGCCGCGAGGCGTGTCACCTGCAGTTGCAGCGGCTTGTCACCAGCACCAAAACCCTGCCCGGCCGCGGTGCCGGTGGTGACCACGCGCAGCGCGTTGCTGCTGATGTCGATCTCGGCACCACCGGCGTCGCTGATGCCGCGGCCGAGCAGACTGACATCGCCCGCCGTGACCACCGCGCCAACCGTCATCAGCCCGGTCGCGGCGATGCGTATGTTGCCGGCCGGGCTGCTGATCAGCGTGCCGTCGGCCATCAACACCGCGCCGCCGGCCTGCAAATCAAGGCTGCCACCAGCGTCGATGTCGCCCGCCGCGGCGAGGACGATATCGGTACGGGCCAGCAGCGACAACGCGCCTGCAGCGGACACACCATCGTTGACCGTGATCTTGCCCAGGCGCGCATCGAGCAGCAGCGCACCGCCACCGTTGGATGCCGCCAAGGCGTCACCTTCGAGGTCGCCTTCAAGCGTCAAATCGCCGGCCAGCACGGTGATGCTCAACGCGTCAGCGCCAACGCCGCCGGCGGTGACCGACAAACCCTGCGTATCGGCCAGGTCGACCCGCGCCGCACTGGCATCGGCGCCAACCCGCTGCGCCGCGACAGTCACCTTGTCGATGCGCAGGCCGCTGGTCTCAGTGATGAACAAACCCGCCGCGCCGGCCGACGCCGTCAGCGTGCCCACCGATGTCTCGATGGCATTGGCCGGCAATCCGATCGCACCCAGCGCGTTCAGCCGCAGGCTGCCGGCGGTGACGTCGACCTCGGCATCGCTTGTGGCATTGTTTGAGACATCACCCTCGGTGATGCTGCCGCTGTTGGAGATCATCGCGATCGCCGCGGTGCCGGCGTTGATCGACTCGATGGTGATGTCGGTCTCGGCGCGCAGCAGCACCGCACCATTGCGTGTGCTCAAGGCACTGTCCTGCGCCAGCAGCAATGCGCGGCCGGCTTGCAGCTCCAGCGTGCGGCCACTGCCGTCGAGCGCCAGCGCGGCGCCGACCGTGATATCGCGGCCCGCGAGCAACGAAGCATGCCCCGTCGCGTTGCTCAGGTTGGCCGCAAGCACCAAGTCGGCGTCAGTGCCGGTTGCCGAAAGCAGCAGGTTACCGCCCGCGCTGATGGCGTTGCCAGCCGCACTTTGCAAGCTGCCACTGGCTTGCACGACCAGCGCGCCCGGGCTCGTCAGCCCCGACAGCGCCGCGTCGATGGCGAACAGCGTGCTCACCGTGCCATCGGCCTGCACCCGCGGCAGGTTGATCGCCGCAGCGGTCTGCACGGTCAGCGCCCCGGCCTGGTTGATGAACAGGCCGCCACCACCAAGCTCGGCAGCGATCGCACCGAGTGCGGTTTCGATAGCGTCTGCACTGCTGCCTACGCCGTCGGCGATCGCCGTGCCCGTGGTCACCAGACGCAGGCTGGCGGCGCTGAGGTCAGCGCCAGTGGCCGCGTCACCGGCGATATCGCGCACGGCCGCTGCGCTGATGCTCATCGCCCCGGCGCCGGCGTCGATCACGCCGACCGTCAAGACCCCGCCGGCTGCCACGCGCAGCAAGCCGCCGCCGCTGCTGATGCTGGCGCCATCGGCCATCATCAACGCGCCGGTGGTCTGGATATCGACGCTGCCACCGCCGCTGCTGACATCACCCGCCGCGGCCTGCTGCATCACGCCGGCGACGAGCACCGAAATCGCGCCACCCGCACCAACACCCGCACTCGACAGCGGCGCGTTCAGCGCGAAGCTGCCGCTGCGCACATCGACGAGCACCGCACCGCCTGCAGCCGCGGCCGCCGTGCTGAATTGCAAGTCACCGGCCAGCACAGTGAGCACCATCGCGCCAGTGGCGCCGCTGCTCAAGCCGCTGGAAATCACCGACGCAAGATCGGCGACGCTGCCATCGCTGTTCACACCCTGCACCACCTGGGTCACTTGCGTGATCAACAGCGCGCGATCGTTGCTGACGAACAGGCCCGCACCGGCATTTGCCGCGAAGCTGCCGACCGTGGTTTCGATGCCATTTGCGCCCTGCCCGATCGCGCCGCCAGCGCTGATCCGCAAGGCTGCGGCGCTGATGTCGATATCGCTGTCACCCGCGCCGTCGGCATCGCTGACATTGCCGGCAGCGCCGATCGAAACGCTGCCGCTGCCGGCGCTGATACGGCCCAGGCTGACGTTGCCGCCGCTGGCCAGACGCGCACCGGCGTCCTGCGTCGTCAGGCTGCCGCTGGCCGCCATCAAGAGGTCACGCCCGGCGTTCAATTCGATGCTCTTGCCGGCACCGCTGGCCGCGACCGCGCTGGTCAACAGCAGGTCGCGCCCGGCCTGCAGGCTGATGACAGCGCCGCTGCTGGCGACGGCCGCGTTGATGTCGAGGTCGCTACTGCCGGCAGCAGCCAGCCGCAGCGCGGTCGCCGCCTGCACGCCGGCGCCGGCATCGACGGTCAGCGTGCCACCGGCTTGCAGCACCAGTGCGCCGGCACTTTGCAGGCCGGCGATCGCCGTATCGGCGATGTGAACCGGTGTCGTCGCGAGGCTGCCGTTGGCCTGCACGCGCTGGCTCACAAAGGCACCGAGCGCAGCCACTTGCACGGCATCGGTCTCGGCCAGAAAAAGGCTGTCGCCGCCGGCTGCGGCGGCCAGGCGTTGAACTTGTATAGACAAGGGGTTTGCGCCAACACCGATCTGCCCGGCGCTGCCAATGCGCAGGTCGGCACCGGTGATGTCAGCGCCGGGGCCGGTGGCCACGGCCTGTACCGACGCGCCCGCCAGATTGACGTGGCCGGTACCGGCATTGACCTGGCCGAGCGCCAGCGCGCCACCGGCGACCAGCCTCGCCGCGCCGCCGGCGCCGGTGCTGAAAACCGCGCCGTCGGCCATCGTGAGCACACCACCGGCTTCGATATCGATCGCACCGCCGCCGAGAATATCGCCGTCGGCCGCAGCCAAAACGTCGGCGCCGGCGATCACCGAGATTTGCCCGGCACCGCTGGCGACCGGTGCATTCAGCGTGACGCTGCCCGGCGCCTGCAGGAGCACATGGCCGCTCGCACCGGCGCCCACACCGCCGCTGCTTTGAACGGTTAGAGAACCAGCATCGAGCACCAGCGACACACCCGCCAGGCCGATCACACCCGCAACTGCGCCGTCGGCCGCCAGCGGCGCGGCGATGCCCGTCGCGGCAACGCGGTTGACCACCACGCCGCCGACGGTGCCCACCAAAAGACCATCGGACTCGCGCAAATAAACCGCCCCGCCAAACGCCGACGCCGCCAGTGAGCTCACCGAGATGCTGAGTGCATCGGCAGCATCACCGATGCCGCCGCCAGCGGCCTGCAAACGCAGCGCCGAGGCTGTGATGTCGACGCCGGCCGGCGCGTCCGCCGCGCCGATGATGAAGCCGCCCGACTGCACCGACACCGCGCCGGGCGCCGCACTGGCCGCGCCGTAACCCGCGTCGATACGGCCG
>JANOKR010000347.1:0-29946 GCA_031419315.1 Betaproteobacteria bacterium | reverse complement strand
GCCACCAAAACCGACCCGGTTGTAGGGCGCCGGCGCGCTGCCTTTGTTGAACTGCTCGACCATCAACTTCGCGCCGTTGGCCGCGGGCACGCCGAAGCTTTCAGCTGCCGGGCCGGACAAGAAGGTCACGACGCCAATCTTGAACGTGCCTGTTTGGGCGAGGGCGCCGCCGCAGGCGATTGCAGCCGCAGCGGCGACCAGGGTGTGCAGGCTTTTCTGGATCACGGTTTTCATGGGGGGTTGTTCCTCGGACAAATCGATCGGGCTTCGGGGTGTTGAACGGTCTCGAACAGGCTGGAACGGTCTTGAACTTCAAGCCGCCTGCCGCAGCGCGGTGGCCGGCACAAAAATGCTTTCCATCTCGCGGCGCAACTGGTAAGCGCGGGTGCTGGTGTCGATGTTGACATCGGCCCAGGTCAACGACTGGCCGGCCTTCACCGCGCGCAGCACGCGGATGCCATGCGCCAGCCCGAGTGGCAGGCCGCCGATTTGTGCCGAGGTGGCGGCCGGCAGCAGCTTGCCCCAGACCGTGTAGCCGCCTTCGCCGTCGAGCATTTCGCCCGCGGCGAGGTCACGTTTGGCGGTGGCCACGACATCGGCGTTCCAGGCCGCCGCCACGCCCGTGGGCTCGCCGCGCAGCGCCACGCTGGCCACACTCACGCCAACATCCAGGCCGATCAGGTGCCAGCGTTTGTAGAGCGTGAAATAGCGCCCGCTGGGGTCGGTGTGGGCGTTGTATTCCTCGAAGCAGTTTTTGATGTAGTCGGTCTCGGCTTCGACGGTCACCCACACGCCCATGCGGATGTCGTAGGGGATCTGGCGGCCATCGGTTTCGAGCGAAGAGATGACCTCGACCATGCCCTTGCGCTCGAGCACACCACCCTCGCTGACCGGCCGCGTGACGAAGGGAATGTCCTCGACACTCGCCGGCGGATAAAGCAGGCCGTTGCTCGGCACGCCCAAGCCCGTGGCGTTGCTCACCGCGGTGCTTTCGATCGACGGTTTGCTGCCGTCGAGAAAGCTGTTGAACATCTTCGGGTTGAGGCCGCCGCGTGCCGCCTGCTCGGGTGTCAGCCCGTAGTAGCCCCAGACATATCGGGGGTGGACTGCGCAAAATGCGGCAGCCATTTGTGGCCACGCCCGGCGGCCACGACGGGAAACCCGCAGGTGCGCGCCCAGTCGACGAGGTCGCAGATCAGCGCCGGCTGGTCACCAAAAGCCAGCGAATAGATCACGCCGGCTTCGGCCGCGCGGCGCGCGAGCAGCGGGCCGCAAAACGCATCCGCCTCGACGGTCACGTTGACGACATGTTTGTGTTGGGCAAACGCTTCGAGGCAATGGTCGACGGCGGCAATCGGATGCCCGGTGCATTCGACGATGACATCGATCGCAGGATGGCGCACCAGCGCCAGCCAGTCGTCGCTGATATGGGTATTGCCGGCCTTCAGCGCAGCGTCGAGCGACGCTGCCTGCGACTGCTGCGCGCTCCAGCCCACGCGCGCCAGGTTCGCCCGCGCCGCGTCGGGCGACAAATCGGCGATGCCGACCAGGTGCACCCCCGGCGTGCGCGGCACCTGGGCCAGGTACATCGAGCCGAACTTGCCGGCGCCGATGAGGCCGACCCGCACCGGCCGGCCGTCTGCGGCTCGTTTGAGAAGTTTGCTGTGCAGGTTCATGAGGCTCCGACGCTGCTCATGCGCCGGCCAGCTGTTCGGCACGGAGCCGATCGCCGAAGGGCAGCTCGCTGGTTTGCAGCGCGCTGGCCGGCAAGCCGGCCAGCCAGGGCAGATCGACCGGGTAGTCGTTGAGCAGGCAATCGTCGGGCAGGCAGGCGATCGGCGTGAAGTCGCGGTGGGCGATGTATTCCGGGCGCTTGGGGCGGCGGATGTGGTTCGACACCGCGCACAGGCTCAGGTACACGCTGACGCGGTTCCACGGGCTCAGGTTGCTCGACGAGGCGTGCACCAGGCAACTGTGGAAGAGGATCATCGAGCCGGCCGGGCCTTGCGGCGAGACGATGCCGCCTGCCTTGCCGCCAGCGCGGTCGACCAGCTGCGTGATCAGTGCGTTGTCCACCGTCCACAGCGGATAACTCGTCGTTGTCAGGTCGTGTCTGGCATTCACGACACCACGTTTGTGGCTGCCCGGGATGAACATCAGCGGGCCGTTGAAGGGGTTCACATCGTCGAGAAAGATGGCCACATTCATCGCGCGCTCGGTGGGCATCTGGTCGTCATTCAGCCAGGTGCCGTAGTCCTGGTGCCATTGCCAGACATCACCTTCAAAAGCCATCTTGCCGTTGACCTTGAACTGGTGCATGTACAGCGCCTCGCCGAGCAGCGCCTGCACCGGCTCGACCATGCGCGGATGCCGCGCCAGTCGCGCAAAGGGCGCGCTGTACAGATGCGCTGCAAAGTTGGTGCGCACCGCGTCGCTGCCGCGCTCGCGCACGTTGTAGGCCTCGCGTCGCGCGTACAGCGCCGGTACTTCGGCGTTCAGGCCTTGGGTTTCTTCGGGCGTGAACAGGCTCGGAAAAAACAGATAACCGTCGCGCTCGAACTGCGCATGTTGTTCGGGCTTGAGTTTCATCGTGTGCGACTTTCGCGGCTTTCTCGGCCTGTGCGGGCTGCGGTCGGCGCAACCGGCGCAGCGGGGTTGTCGAGCACCTGGCTCAGGTGTTTGGACAGGTGCCGGCTGGCGCTCTCGCCATGCTGAGCCACCAGAGCGGCGGCGCGTTTGCCGTCACCCGCGGCAATCGCCGCAGCGATGTTTTCGTGCTCGTCCCACACCGCTTCGCGCTGGTCGGACGATTGCAGCACCGCACCCATCACGCGGTGCAGGTGGCGCCAGTTCTGGCCGGCGATCTGGCCGATCAGCGGGTTGCCGCTGGCCTCGTAGATGGCCTGATGGAAGGCCAGGTCGGCGTCGATCATCGGCTGCACACTGCGCCCGCGCGCGGCCTTGCGGCCACGCAGGACCAGGCCCGGATCGAGCTGCACCCGCTGCTCGGCGGCGAGCCGCGCGGCCAGCGCGTCGAGGGCGCCGCGCACCTCGTAGACCTTGCCCATCCAGGCCACATCGAGTGGCGCGACGAGCACGCCGCGGCCGGGCGCGTCATGCACAAAGCCGTCGTTCCTGAGCTGGCGCAGCGCCTGCAAGACCGGCTGGCGCGAGACTGCGAGCTGCGTGGCGACGGCTTCCTGCGTGATGCGCTGCCCCGGCGCCAGCGCGCCGCTGCTGATGGCGTCGAGCAAGGAGCGGTAGACCCGGTCGACGAGGCCGGGGGCGGTGTCGAGCTTGACCAGGGTGTTCAAGGCGGCGTGGTTGTTCGATGCGGTTCAAGTCGGTTCGTCGTACTCTGTATACAGAATACGCCGACACCGGTTGGACGGGCAAGCGGGATTTCCCCGCCCCGCCCCGCCGGGCCGGGCCCGCGGCCGCGGGCGACGGGGCCTGGTGGCCCGACAATCGGCGTGCGACGACACTGCCTATAGACCGCCACCAAGGAGCCCGCAATGGCAAAGGGCAAGACAGCGAACAACGGCAAGGACAGCCGCATGGGCAAGGGCGAGTACCTCGAAAAGCTGGGCCCCCTGCAACTCGAGATCAACGATGTGGCACGCTGGCTGCAACACTCCGGACGCCGCCTGGTGGTCGTCATCGAAGGCCGCGACACTGCCGGCAAGGGCGGTGTGATCTCGGCCGTTGCCGACACGCTGAACCCACGTCAATGCCATGTCGTGGCTTTGGGCAAACCCAGCGACCGCGAACGCACGCAGTGGTATTTCCAGCGCTATGTGCCGCACCTGCCGGCGGCCGGCGAGATCGTCTTGCTCGACCGCAGCTGGTACAACCGCGCCGGCGTCGAGCCGGTGATGGGCTACTGCACCGCGGCGCAGACCGCGGCGTTCCTGAAGCAGGCGCCAGCGTTCGAAAAACTGCTCACCGACGACGGCATCCTGCTTTTCAAATACTGGTTGACGGTCGACCAGGCCAAGCAGGAAGAGCGTTTTGCCGAGCGCCTGAGCGACCCGCTCAAACGCTGGAAGCTGTCGCCGATCGATCTCGAAGCGCGCACCCGCTACGCCGACTACGGCCGCGCCCGCGATGTGATGCTCAAGGCCACGCACACTGCGCACGCGCCGTGGGCCTTGGTTGACTTCAACGACCAGCGGCGCGGCCGGCTCACGCTCATCCGGCACCTGCTCGACCAGATCCCCGAACATGGGGTGGCCGATGCGCCAATCGAATTCCGACCCTTGCCGAATGCGCCGCTGAAGGAAAAATTCAGTGGCCCTTGCAAGCCGATCGCCAACCTGACCTGAAGACCGCACCGACATGAAGACCTACCGCATCGCAAGCATCCCCGGCGACGGCATCGGCAAAGAAGTTGTGCCCGCCGGGCAGCAGGTGCTGCAGGCCCTGGCGGCCGCTGGCAATGGCTTCGATTTCGAATTCGAAAGCTTCGATTGGGGCGGTGACTTCTACCGCCGGCATGGCGTGATGATGCCGGCCGACGGCCTGGACGCACTGCGGGGCAAGGACGCGATCCTGTTCGGATCGGCCGGCGACCCCGACATCCCCGACCACATCACGCTGTGGGGGCTGCGCCTGAAGATCTGCCAGGGCTTCGACCAGTACGCCAATGTGCGGCCGACACGCATCCTGCCCGGCATCGACGCGCCGCTGAAGCGCTGCACGCCGGCTGACCTGGACTGGGTCATCGTGCGCGAAAACTCCGAAGGCGAATATGCCGGCGTCGGCGGCCGTGTCCATCAGGGCCAGCCGATCGAGGCCGCCACCGACGTCTCGATGATGACCCGCGCCGGTGTCGAACGCATCATGCGGTTTGCGTTCCGGCTGGCACAAACGCGGCCGCGCAAACTGCTCACGGTGATCACGAAGAGCAACGCCCAGCGCCACGCGATGGTGATGTGGGACGAGATCGCGGCGCAGATCGCACCAGAGTTTGCCGATGTGCACTGGGACAAGGAACTCGTCGACGCCGCCACCGCACGCATGGTCAACCGGCCGGCGTCGCTGGACACCCTGGTCGCCACCAACCTGCATGCCGACATCCTGAGCGACCTGGCCGCGGCGCTGGCGGGCAGCCTGGGGATCGCGCCGACCGGCAATATCGACCCCGAGCGCCGCTACCCGAGCATGTTCGAGCCGATCCACGGCTCGGCTTTTGACATCATGGGCAAAGGCTTGGCGAACCCGATCGGCACCTTCTGGTCCTGCGTGATGATGCTCGAACATCTCGGCGAACCGGGTGCGGCGCAGCGGCTGATGATGGCCATCGAGTCGGTGACTGCCGACAAGGCGCTGCACACTGCCGACCTGGGCGGCAATGCAAAAACGGTGGACGTGACAAACGCGGTCTGCGCGCGGCTCGGGCGCTAAAAACCTCGGTGCGCCGGGTGGCGGCGCACGCGCATCAGGTGCGCGCGCCAAGCAACCACGTCAAGCGCTCACATCAGATGCGGCGCGTCGGGCAGTTCGTTGACGTTGGGCGCGCTGTCGCTGAGCCCGAAATGCTGCAACAGCAGGGCCTCCACCGCGTCGACCGCGCGCAGCAGGCCGGGCTCGAAACGGCGAGCGCGAAATTCATTACGCATGCCTTGCACGATGGCCTGCCAGTGGCCGGCGGGCACATGCCGCGCAAGGCCGCGGTCGGCAACGATCTCGATCGCGTGCTCGGCCAGCAGCAGATAGATCAGGACGCCGTTGTTGTTTTCGGTGTCCCAGACGCGCAGCTTGCCGAACATCATCAGCGCTCGTTCGCGCGCCGTGGCGCCACGCCACAGGTAGGACAGCGGCAGGCCGGCTTCGACACAGACGCGGATCTCGCCGCCATGCCCGCGCTCGCTGGCGGCGATGCGTTGTTCAATCCGCGCCAGCGCGGCTTCGTCGAGCGCGCGCCGGGTGTCGGTCTCGTCGAGCCAGCGGTGTTGGAGGATGCGCGCGAAGCGGTTCACTACCAGTCCCCCGACGCACCACCGCCGCCAAAATCGCCGCCGCCGCCGGACGAAAAACCACCGCCGCCAGAGAACCCGCCGCCGCCGCCGCCACCACCCCAACCGCCGGCGCTGCTGCCGGCGCCAAAACCGCCAACGCCAGCACCACCGCCCCAGATCAGCGGCCCGGCGCGGCCACGCCGGCCGGCGCGCCCACCGGAGGCCGATCGCAATGCCGAGCCGACACCCACGATGCCGACGAGCACCAGCGCCACGACACCGGCTGCCACACCGAGCAGCGTGCTGCCCGTCAACCAGCCGCCCACCGTGCCGGTCGCGCCGCTGGTCAGCAAGGCGCCCAGCTTGCGGCCGAACAGACCGCTGAGCACCGCGCCGATGATCGGCACGCCGATGAAAAAGAACATCAGCAGCTCTTCGATCTGCACGCCGCTGCCGATGATGCCGCTGCCTTTGCGCGGTGCCGGGGCGGGCAGGTTTTCGCCCTTGATGCGGCTGATCAGCGCGTCAACGCCTTTGTCGATGCCGCCGGCGTAGTCGCCAGTCTTGAACGCCGGGCTGATGGTGTTCTGGACGATCTGGCGCGCCGCCAGGTCGGGCACCGAGCCTTCAAGCGCCTTGGCAACTTCAATCCGCAGGCGGCGGTCGTCCTTGGCCACGATCAGCAGTACGCCATCGCCAACTTCGCGGCGGCCGATCTTCCAGGCGTCGGCGATGCGGTAGGCAAACGAGGCGATGTCCTCGGGCTGCGTACTGGCCACGATCAAGACCACGATCTGCGGCCCGGCCGCGGCTTCGAAAGCCGCCAGCTTGACCTCAATCGCACCGCGCTGTGCATCGCTCAGCGTACCGGTCTGGTCGATGACGCGCGCGTTGAGCACGGGCACCGGCTGCACGTCCTGCGCCTGCGCTGCGCTGCCGATCAGCGCTGCGATCAGCGGCGCGAGCAGCGGCGCGAGCAGCAGCGTCAACAGCGGTGTCAGCCGCGGCATTTGCGGTAGTCGCGAAATTTGCAGCACGGCCATCGCGCGCTGACGTTGTTACTTCGATGCGGCTGCTGCGGGCGCGGCCGGGGCCTTGTCGAAGCTGACCGCCGGCGGCGCCGAGATCGCGGCTTCGTTGGCGACCGCGAAGTTCGGCTTGACGCTGTAGCCAAAGACCATCGCCGTCAGGTTGTTCGGGAAGCTGCGCGTGAGCACGTTGTAGTCCTGCACCGTCTTGATGTACTTGTTGCGCGCCACGGTGATGCGGTTTTCGGTGCCTTCGAGCTGCACGCGCAGGTCTTGGAAGCCCTGGTTTGCTTTCAGGTTCGGGTACTGCTCGCTGACCACCAGCAGGCGCGACAGCGCGCCGCTCAGTTCACCCTGCGCGGCCTGGAATTTGGCGAACGCCTCGGGGTTGTTCAAGGTCTCCGGCGTGACCTGGATCGACGTCGCCTTGGCCCGCGCTTCGATGACTTTGGTCAGCGTCTCCTGCTCGAAATTGGCTTCACCCTTGACCGTGGCGACGATATTCGGGATCAGGTCGGCGCGGCGCTGGTACTGGTTGAGCACTTCGGCCCAGCCCGACTTGACCTGTTCGTCAAGGCGCTGGAAATCGTTGTACCCGCAGCCGCCGAGCACGACCGTGGCGGCCAGCAGAAGCGGGGCAAGCAGTTGACGCAGCATGGTGGGGATTCCTTGTGATCGCGAGGGGAGTGCGCCGACTCAGGTGGGGGCGCGCGCTGGAAATCAAGCCGGCGCGCGAATGTAGCGCGTCGGCGTGACGCCCGAGCCGCCGTCGCGCCGCGACATCGCGGCCCGCGCTTGCCGGCCTGGCGGGTGAACTGCTTGGCCTTACCGCTCGATCGCCACCAGCACGTTGCACAGCAGGCCGAGGCGGTCAGCGTCGGCCTTGGGCAGGGTGCCGGCGCGCAGTTGCGCAGCGCGCGCAATCGCGTGCAGGCGGAAGAAGAGTTCGTCTTCGACGGCCTCGACCTCGGCGGCGTCTTGCGCACGCACGGCTTCGGTACTCCACAGGCCGCTGGCGTTCCAGCCGATGCGCAGGCGCGACAACAGGTGCTGGGTCAGCGCCAGCGTGTCCTTGAAGGCGGCGGTCTCGGCACCCACCGCCAGCGCCTGGGCGCCATCGTGGGCGGCCTGCAAGGCGGCGTCGAGCCGGCCCAGCCGGAGCTGCACTTCACCGGCACCGAGCTGGGCGCTCAATGCCGGCTGGCCCCTCGCCGTGTCGGCGATCAGGCCGACCCAGCCGAGGTCAAATTCACCTGGCACCACGCGCAGCGCAATGCTCGCGCGGGCGAGTTGCCCCCGCTCACCACGCAGCACGGCCTGGGCGGCTTCGGTCACGGCGAGCAGGCGGCCGAGCGGCGACAGCGCTTCGCGCTGCAGTGCGTGCGGGTAGCCGGTGCCGTCCAGGCGCTCATGGTGTTCGGCGATCGCCCGCGCCACGGTGGCCGGGTAGTTGGTCAACTGGGTGATCAGCAACTGGCCGACATGCGGGTGCACGACCAGATGTTTGTAGCTCTCGAAGTCCAGCGCGCGGTCGGCGTCGGCCTCGCCGCAATGCGGGTCGATATACATCTCGCCCAGGTCGTGCAGCAGGCCGGCGAGCATCGCCAGACGCACATCGGCGGTCGCGCCAGCCTTTTCGATCATCAGCGCACCGGCCATCAACATCGCCTGCACCGCGTGGTCAAACGATGCCGGCCTTGACGCCTGCCCGGCGGTGAGCAGCAGTTGCGCCACCGAGTGCAGCGGCAGGTGCGGCAGCTGCTGCAGGACGCGCGCGGCGTGCGGACGCAGCAGGGTGGCCAAAGGGGTGTCGGATTCGACCAGCGCCTCGGCGCCCTGGCGAAGGGTCTGCACGGTGACGCCGTCTTCGGCCATCAGGCAGGTTTCGAGCGGGTTGCGCAACTGGCGGTCGAGCAGTTTGCGTTGCAAGGCGCCTGAGACCGGCTGGTCGCGCGCCCAGAGTTTGGTGCCCGAGATATCGAAAATGTCTCGCGAAGCGATGATGCTCTTCGTCTCGCTGGCCTCAAGGATCGTTGCCAGCGCATGCGGGTTGGCGGTGCTGAAAGGCGCGGCGCGAACCGTGTTCTGGGCGGCGGTGGTCATGGCAACTCCAAGCGGGGTGGGCTCGCATTCGTTATCGACCCGATCCCGCTGGCGCTAAAGCGACAATTGCGGCATGTCCACCCCCTTGCAAAATGACACCTTCCTGCGCGCCTGCCTGCGCCTGCCGACGAGCCATACGCCGATCTGGCTGATGCGCCAGGCTGGGCGCTACCTGCCCGAGTACCGCGCGACGCGGGCGCGCGCCGGCAGCTTCATGGGGCTGGCAACGAATGTCAACTTCGCCACCGAAGTGACGCTGCAGCCGCTCGAGCGCTACCCGCTCGACGCGGCAATTCTCTTTTCCGACATCCTCACCGTGCCCGATGCGATGGGCCTGGGCCTGGGGTTTGCCGACGGTGAAGGCCCGCGCTTTGCACGCCCGGTGCGCGACGAAGCCGCAGTTGCAGCACTCGCTGTCCCCGACCTGGCCAAGCTGCGCTATGTCTTCGATGCGGTCACTTCCATCCGGCGCGCACTGGACGGCCGGGTGCCGCTGATCGGCTTTGCCGGCAGCCCCTGGACGCTGGCCTGCTACATGGTCGAAGGCGCCGGCTCCAGCGACTACCGCCTCGTCAAACAAATGCTCTATGCGCGGCCCGACCTGATGCAGCAGATGCTCGACGTCAACGCCCAGGCGGTGACCGCCTACCTCAACGCCCAGATCGACGCCGGCGCGCAGGCGGTGATGATTTTCGACTCCTGGGGCGGCGTGCTCGCCGACGGCGCTTTTCAGCGTTTCAGTTTGCGCTACACGCAGCAGGTTGTCGCCGGCCTGAAGCGCCAGGGCGCCGACGGCGCGCGGGTGCCGTGCATCGTCTTCACCAAAGGCGGTGGGCCCTGGCTCGAAGAGATCGCGGCGATCGGCGCCGATGTCGTCGGGCTCGACTGGACGGTCAACCTCGGGCGCGCTCGCGCGCTCGTTGGCGACCGTGTTGCGTTGCAGGGCAACCTCGATCCGAATGTGCTGTTTGCGCCGCCCGAGGTGGTGGCGCGTGAGGCCGCCGCGGTGCTGGACAGCTACGCCGGGCGGCAGCCCGTGGGCGCCGAAGCAGGCCACGGCACGGGTGCCGGCTCGGGCTTGGGCGACGGCCACATCTTCAACCTTGGCCATGGCATCAGCCAGCACACACCGCCGGAAAACGTCGCCGAACTCGTGCACGCCGTCCACGAACATTCGCGCTTACAGCGGCAGGGCGCATGAAACCGGCCTTTGGGCAGTGAGTGAGCGCTCAGGGCTTGACTTATCCCCAAAAATTCGGGAGGCGCGACGTGAATTTTTCATGTTGCGCTGCACCCACAGGGATTTCTCCGCACAGCGCTAAGTTGTTGATTTTTAAAGGATCCGCTGAATGCCGCGAAAACGGGCAATCCAGCGCGGGGCCCCGTGGATCAAGGCTCGGGCGACGGCCGGGACGAATTGTCCACACAGTTATCAACAGTTTTGGTGGACAGAGTGAAAAGCCTTTCAATATCAGCAACTTGGCACAGATTTGTCATGTGATGCTCGAGATGAGGGCGGTGCCGCGATGAACGTCGCGACGGGGGTCGAAGACCGGGTTTCGGTGGCCGTGGAGACCCCCCAGCATGCCGGGCTCGGCGCTGTGCTGGACTATCTCGTCGCGCCATCGGCAGCGGCTGCGGCGGCCCCTGTCGCGGGCACGCTGGTGCGGGTGCCACTCGGGCGCCGCACGGTGCCGGGCATCGTCTGGCCGACGCCGCCGAGCGTAGTGGTTTTTGCGCCGGGGCAGCTCAAGCCGCTGGCCGAAGTGGTTGCCGGCCTGGCCCCGCTGCCGCCGCCCTGGATCGCGCTGGTCAACTTTGCTGCCGGCTACTACCAGCGTGGCATCGGCGAACTCGCGTTAACGGTTTTGCCACCAGAGCTGCGCAAGCTCACCGGCACCCAGATCGACAAACGTGTCGCACGCTTGCTCAAGGCGCCACCCGCGCCGCCCGGCGGGCCCGACCCGGTGCTGCCAGCGTTGACGCCAGAGCAGGCCGCGGTGCTCGCCGCACTGGCCGATTCTTTGGCGCAGATCGCGGGCGCCAGCACATCGACAAGCACGACCAGCGGCACGACCACCGGCGCGACGACTCTAGCCCCAAAGCCGACGCTGCTGCACGGCGCCACCGGCAGCGGCAAGACCGAGGTCTATCTACGCGCCGCGCAGGTCGCGCTGGATGCCGGCCGGCAGGTGCTGGTGCTGGTGCCCGAGATCAACCTCACGCCGCAGCTCGAAGCGCGTTTTGCGCAGCGTTTTCCGAAAGCCCTGCTGGTCTCTTTGCACAGCGCGCTGACACCGGCGCAGCGGCTCAAAAACTGGCTGCTCGCCCATCTCGGCCTGGCCGACCTGGTGCTCGGCACGCGGCTGGCGATCTTCACGCCGATGCCGCGGCTGGGGCTGATCGTCGTCGACGAAGAACATGATCCGAGCTTCAAGCAGCAAGAAGGTGCGCGCTATTCGGCGCGGGACCTGGCGGTCTACCGCGCGCATATCGAAATGCTGCCGGTGATCCTGGGTTCGGCGACGCCGGCGCTGGAGAGCTGGCAGCGCTGCATCGCCGGCAAATGGCAAAAACTGGTCATGCCTCAGCGCATCGGCGGTGGCGCGATGCCGCGGGTGCGCCTGCTCGACATGACCCGCCAGCCGCGCTTGAGTGGCGACAACGTGCCGGCGCTGGCGGCGCCGCTGCTGGCCGCGATCGAAGCCCGCATCGCGCGGGGTGAACAGAGCCTGCTGCTGCTCAACCGGCGCGGTTATGCGCCGGTGTTGCACTGCGGCGCCTGCGCCTGGAAAAGCCAATGCCCGCATTGCAGCGCCTGGCGGGTTTTTCACAAATTTGGCCGCACGCTGCGTTGCCACCACTGCGGCTTCGCTGAAGCGGTGCCACGTGCCTGCCCGGACTGCGGCAACCTCGATATCGCGCCGATCGGCCGCGGCACCGAAAAACTAGAAGAGCAACTCGGCGCGCTGCTGCCCGGCGCACGCATCGCGCGCATCGATGCCGATACGACGCGGCTCAAAGGCACGCTCGACGAGCAACTCGCCGCGGTGCATGCCGGTGATGTCGACGTGCTCGTCGGCACCCAGATGGTGACCAAGGGCCACGACTTCCGGCGCATCACGCTGGTCGCCGCGGTGAACCCGGATGGCGCGCTGTTTGCCAGCGACTTCCGCGCCAGCGAGCGGCTGTTTTCGCTGCTGCTGCAAGCCGCCGGCCGCGCCGGGCGCGACGCCGAAGTCGCCGGCGCCAGCGAGATGTGGCTACAGACCTGGCACCCGCAGCACCCGGTCTACGCGGCACTGCGGAGCTACGACTTCGAGGCCTTTGCGGCGCAGCAACTCGCCGAGCGCCAACAGGCCGGGCTGCCGCCTTTTGTGCACCTCGCGCTGCTGCGCGCCGAGGCCCGCAGCGCCGCCGACGCCGCGGCCTTTTTGCGCGACGCCGCGGCTTTGGCTGCTGCCTTGACCGAAGAACTGCCGCAGGCCGCGAGCCTGATGGTCTACCCGCCGGTGCCGCCAGTGGTGGCCCGCGTCGCCGATATCGAGCGCATGCAGATGCTCGTCGAGTCGGCGTCGCGCGGCGCCTTGCAACGCCTGCTCGCAGCCTGGTTGCCGCAATTGCACTTACTGCGCAGCAGCCACAAAGGCGTCATTCGCTGGGCGGTGGACGTTGATCCGCTGGCAATTTGAGGCGCCGCGGATTGCGCCATCGCAACCGCCCGACGTGGCGCAGAATTGTTGAGCCATGAGCAGCTGGACAAAAGTCTCCGCCGACCTCGCCGCAGCGTTTGACGCGGCGCTGCCAAGGTCGCCACTGGTCGAGCGCCGGCAGATGTTCGGCTGCCCCTGCGCATTTGTAAACGGCCAGATGTTCGCCGGCCTGCACCAGGAGCGCCTGCTCGTGCGCCTGCCTGACGAAGCGCCCAAGCGGCCCTGCTTGATGATGGGGCGCACGATGAAGGAATACGCCGCATTTGACGGCGCGCTGGATCTCGACGGCGACGAGTTCAAAGCCTGGGTCGCGCGCGGTTTTGCCTACACGCAGACGCTGCCGCCGAAAGCGCCGAAAGCGACAACGGCGGCCAAGGCCGTCAAGCCACCGGCTGCACCCCAAAGCCCCAGGCGAGCAGTGAAAAAGTGACAAACGCGGCCACCGTGCTGCTCATGATGATGCGTGCGATGCGGCCGTTGTCGGCGCCATACCGCTCGGCCAGGATCGACACATTGCTTGCGCTGGGCAGCGCAGCGACCAGCGTCAGCGCGGTGATGTGCAGCGCGCTCAGCGGCGCGCCCAGCGCCTTGGCCGACACTGCCAGCAGCAGCACCAGCAGTGGGTGCAGGCAGAGCTTGATCAGCGCCACCGGCAGGTAGTGGCGCGGCGCGGTGCGCGTGTGGCCATGCTGGCCGGCGCGCCACAGCACCGCGCCGATGGTGAACAGCGCCACCGGGGTCGCCGCGTCGGCGAGCATTTCGACGACCACCGCCGGCGGGCCCGACAACTGCCAGCCCGAGGCGGAAGCCAGCGCACCGAGCGCGATCGACCAGGGCAGCGGATTGCTCAGCGTGCCCTTGAGCACGCGCAGCGCCGCGGTGCGCGCGCCGTGGCCGGCGGCGTCGTGGGCCTGCGCGATGGCGATGCACAACGACGTGGTGATGAACAGATCGACCAGGATCGTGCAGATCACCGGCCCAGCGACCGCCGGCCCGAGCAACTTGGCCAGCAGCGGCACGCCCATGAAGCCGGTATTTGGAAACGCCGCCACCAGCGCACCAAAAGCGGCGTCTTTCAAGTGCACCGTCTTGCTCAGGCTGACCGCGATCGTGAAGCCGACAATCAGCAGCGCACTGACGGTCCACAGCAGCAGCACCGACGGGCTCAGCAACTCGAACAGCGGCGCCTTGGCGCCGAAGCGGAAGAGCAGGCAAGGCAGTGCGAAATACAGCACAAATGCGTTCAGCCCCGGGATCGCGCTTTCCGGCAGCACATGCCGGCGCGCGGCGAGGTAGCCGCACAGCACGAGGGCAAAAAACGGGATCGTGACGGCCAGGATGTGATTCATGGGCGAGCGCGAGTATCGCAAGCCGGTGAATGCGTCGACGGTGACAATGCCCCCATCCGGTCTTTGCAACAGGTGGTCAACCCGATGGATGAAGTTCAACAACCCGGCCTGGTGCGCCGCATTTTCGGCGGCGCCTGGCGCTTCGTCGACGGCACCCGCCGCGTGGTAGTCAACCTGATCTTCCTGGCGCTGCTGGTGGCACTGCTGTTCGCCATCTTCGGTGGTGGCACGCCGGCGCTGAAAGAAAAGACGGTGCTCGTTTTCGACCCCGCCGGGCCGATCGTCGAGCAGCGCTCGGGCAGCGCGCGTGATGCGGCCTTGAAGCAGGTGCGCGGTGAAGACAGCGCCCAGACCCGGCTGCGTGATGTCATCGCCGTGCTCGATGCGGCGGCGCAGGATCCAAAGATTCATCAGGCCCTGCTGATGCTCGACGAGCTCAGCGGCGGCGGCCTGGCGACGCAGCGCGAAGTCGCCGCTGCGATCGAGCGCTTCAAGGCCAGCGGCAAGACGGTGGTGGCCTGGGCGGCGTCTTACGACCAACGCCAGTACTACATCGCCGCGCATGCCAACGAGGTCTATCTGCACCCGATGGGCGCGATCGAAATGCGTGGTTACGGCCGCCTGCGCAATTACTGGGGCGATGCCTTCGAGCGCCTGGGCGTACAGGCCAATGTCGTGCGCGCCGGAAAATACAAAAACGCCGCGGAGACCTTCGTCACCAACGCGCCGTCAGCGGAGACGCTGGAGTCGGAGGCTTATCTTTTTGATGCGATGTGGGGGCTGTATACGGCCGGTGTCGAGAAGGCACGCCAGCGGCCCGCCGGCAGCGTCATGAAGGCCATCGACGCCCTGCCCGGGTCGCTGACCGCGCTCGGTGGTGATGTTGCCAAATTGATGCTGCAAGAAAAATGGGTCGACGGCCTGAAGACCCGCGACGAATTGCGCACGCTGCTCATCGAGCGGGGCGCCGAAGACAGCACAGCGAAGACCTTCCGCCAGGTGCGCTTTGGCGACTATCTGGCGCGTATCAAGCCGGGCAGTTTTGGCAACGCGGGCGCCGCGGATGGGGCGGGTGGGGCGATTGGCATCGTCGTCGCCGAAGGCGAGATCAGCGATGGCACTGCGCCGCCCGGGCGCATCGGTGGGCTGTCCACCGCCGAGCTGATCCGCAAGGCGCGCAACGACGACAAGATCAAGGCCATCGTGCTGCGTGTCAACTCACCCGGCGGCAGCCCGGTCGGCTCGGAGTTTGTGCGCCGCGAACTCGAACTCGCGCGCGCAGCCGGCAAGCCGGTGGTGGTCTCGATGGGCGATGTCGCAGCGTCGGGCGGGTATTGGATATCACTCGCCGCCGACGAAGTGATTGCCGATGCGGCGACGATCACCGGCTCGATCGGTGTCATCGGCCTGCTGCCCACCGGCGCCGGCCTGATGGACAAACTCTCGGTGCGCACCGGCGGCCACACGACCACCTGGCTGGGCAGCGCCTACGACCCGCGCAAAGCACTCGACCCGCGCTACACCCAGCTCCTGCAGTCGGTCGTGAACCAGGCCTATGCCGACTTCACGGCCAAGGCGGCAGCGGCGCGCAAGACCACGCCGGCAAAGATCGACGAGGTCGCGCAGGGCCGGGTCTGGACTGGCGTGCAGGCCCGCGAGCGGGGCCTCATCGACCGCACTGGCCAATGGGCCGACGCGGTGAAGGCCGCAGCCACGCGTGCCAAGCTCGGTGACGATGCCAGGCTGCGCTGGATCGAGCGCGATCCCGGTCGCTTCGAGCGTGTGCTGGGCATGATTGGCGGCGCCGCGGTGCAGTCGCTGGGGCTGGCTGAACTCGTCGCGGCGGTCGGCACCAGGCTGCCCGGCGGCGCGGCGCTCGAGCTGCAACAGGATCTGTCCTGGCTGGCCGAGATCGCCGACCGGCGCGGCCCCTTTGCCGCGGTGGTGCACTGTTTCTGCGAGCCGGGGCGTTGACCCCCGCTGGCCCGGCGGCGGTCAGTGCGAGCGTTCGTGCCGCAACGCGAGCAGGTCGGCGCGGCAGCGGGTGACGGCAAAGCCGCGCCAGAAGACGATGCCGACCCATTTGCTGCCGTCCTCAAAAAGGTAGGTCCAGCCCTTCAGGCGCCAGATCCAGGACGCCAGCACGCTGTCGAACGCCACCGAGGCGGCCAAAAACCCGAACGCCACCGCGAGCAGGCTGCCCTGCGCACGCAGGATCTGGCGCCTGAACGTGACCAGGTAGAGAGCCGCCGAGAGCACGATCGCAGTGAGCACGACACGCTCGGGCACCCCCAGGTGCCGGGGCGCAAGGCGCTCGTGAAACTGGAACAGGTCGTCGAGGCCCAGATACATCGACAGCGCACCCGAGGCCAGCGCAAAGCGGAGCTTGGGGCCGTTGCCGGCGGCGCGGTGCAGCAGCGCGCTGAACAGCCAAACCGACGCAGCCGTCCACCACATCAACACGCCCAGCGACGACAAAAAACCCGCCAGCGGATGAATGCCGGCGATGCCTGTCGGGTCGCGTGTCATCAACGAAATCTGCACATCGTGCAGGCGGTACATCGTGACCACCGCCAGCAACGGCAGTGCGGCCACGACCAGCAGTGTGGCCCAGGGCTTTGGCGCTGGAGGGGATGTCGACATGGGCGCGCAGTATCGGATCGCCAGGCCGACCAGCGAGAGGTCGGCGGGCCATCGACGCGCATTGCTTCACGCTGGCGGCGTCGGTGCTTGAACGCCGGCGGCTGAAGCGGCGCCGGCCTCAGCGCGTCGCGACGTTCAGCCGGACTGGAATCCGCCGCCGGCCAAAGCCTCCGGCCCGCGCGCCAAAACGTCCGGCGAGCTTGGCGCCGCAGTTTGGGCAGCCGCCGTCGGCGCTGACGTCGTAGCGGCGAATGTCGTACCAGTCGCGCACGATCAACGCGGCGCCGCAGCCGGTGCAATGCGTCGTGCCGCCGTCGCTGTCGTGCACGTTGCCGGTGTAAACATGGTGCAGGCCTTGCGCCAGCGCGATGTGGCGTGCGCGGGTCAGCGTGGCCGGTGGTGTGGCTGGTACGTCCTGCATCTTGTAGTCGGGGTGGAAGGCGGTGAAGTGCAGCGGCACGTCAGGCCCCAGATGGTTGGCGATCCACTTCGACATTGACTCGATCTCGGCGCTGCTGTCGTTGTGGCCGGGGATCAGCAGGGTCGTGATCTCGAGCCAGCAACTGGTCTCGTGGTGGATGTACTCCAGCGTCTCGAGCACCGGCGCCAGGTGCGAGCCGGTCTGGCGAAAATAGAAGTCCTCGGTGAAACCCTTCAGGTCGACATTCGCGGCGTCCATCTTCGAATAGAACTCGCGCCGTGGTTCGGCGTGGATATACCCCGCGGTGACGGCCACGGTGAGCAGGCCGCGGGCATGGCAGGCGTCGGCGGTGTCCATCGCGTATTCGGCAAAGATCACCGGGTCGTTGTAGGTGAAGGCGACGCTGCGGCTGCCGGTCTGCGCCGCGGCGTCGGCGATCTGCGCCGGCGCGGCCTGGTCCAGCAGCCGGTCCATCTCGCGGCTCTTGGAGATGTCCCAGTTCTGGCAGAACTTGCAGGCCAGGTTGCAGCCGGCGGTGCCGAAGCTGAACACCGGTGTGCCGGGGTGAAAGTGATTCAGCGGCTTTTTTTCGATCGGGTCGATGCAAAAACCCGAGCTGCGCCCGTAGGTCGTAAGCACCATCGCATCCCCCGCGCGGGCGCGCACAAAACACAGCCCGCGCTGGCCTTCGTGCAGCTTGCAATCGCGCGGGCACAGATCACATTGGATGCGGCCGTCGTCGAGCCGGTGCCACCAGCGGGCGGGGTAACCCGGCGCGGCTTCGTCGGCGGGCGCAAACGCCGCGGTGGTCACGGCGCGACCTTCGGGTTGCGGGCTTTGGGGTTGAATTCGTGGTCGAATTCCTGGCCGAATTTCTGCACGCCGTAACACCAGAGCTTGACGTCGGTGGCCCAGAAGTTGGTGGGCAAACCGGCCTTCTGTTTGAGCGCGGCGATGAACGCTGCCGGCTGCGGCAACTGTTCCCAGACCTGCGGCAAGAAGGTCGAGCGGTGGCCTTGCCACTCGAAAATCAGACCATGAACGCCGGGCGTGATCGCCGCAAGCGCCGCCGCTTCGGTGGCGAATGATGGCAGCGGCTGCGCCGGTTCGAGCAAGGAGACTTCCAGGCGCAGCGTTGGCCATTCGGCCGCGCGCACCGGCACAAACCGCGGATCGTGCAGGGCCGCGCCAACGGCGTTGTGCCTAACGTCCAAATCCAGCGGCTCCACCGCTTCGAGGCGGCCGATGCAGCCGCGCAGCTTGCCGTGCGCGTCGTTCAGCGTGACGAAGGTCGCGCCGTATTCGGCCAGTCTCGGGTGCGCCGGTTCGGGCTCGGTGGGCAGTTGCAGCGCCAGCGCGATGGCGTTGCGCGCGCGGACGAGCAGCGCGGCGCCGAGCGCTTCGGCGTCGGGCCGAGCGTCGCGCCGATTGACATCACCGCCATCGGCCACCGGCTGCGCCGCCGCGGCGAGCTCGAAGGCCGCATAGCCGACCACTCGTTTGCGGTCACCCGCGGTGTCGCCGGAATTGCGCAGGTCGAGCAAACGCGGCGCACCCAAGCCGCGCTGGCGCGCGGCGAGCATCGCGCCGTTCAACGCCCGTGCGCCACAAGCGTCATCCGGCCGGAGGTCGGTGGCCATCGCGACGATGCGATCGGATGTCGAGCGGTCGCGCTGCGTGGCCTGTCCGTAGCTCAGGTAGTGCGACATATCGGAGCTGATCACGATCAGCGTCTCGGGCCCGCCCCACAACGAGTCGATGACCTGCGCCACCTGGCCCGGGCTGGCGTCGCCAACCGCCAGCGGCAGCAGGGTGAAGCCGGGCTCGAGCACGGTCTGCAAAAAGGGCAGTTGCACTTCGAGCGCATGCTCCGGCGCATGCGGGCGGTCGTCGAAAACCACCTGTGGTAGCGCCTTCAAACGCCACAACGCGGCGCGGTCGATCGGCACGCGGCCCAGCGGCGTTTCGAAATGTCCGACCGTCGGCGCCGCGAGGCCGCGCACCGCGACGCGATGCACCGGGCCGAGCAGCACCACCCGCCGGATGACCGAGGCCCAGGGCCGCAGCCGCGCATAGGCTTGCGCCGCGATCGGGCCGGAATAGATGAAGCCGGCGTGCGGCACAACGAGCAGCTTGGGTGGCGCGCTGTCTGATGGCGCCCCGGCATCGGCGGCCGCCAGGCAGCGGTCGACTACAGCGCGCAGCGCTGCGGCATCCGCTGGATAAAACGTTCCCGCCACCGCGGCGGGACGCACGGACGAGATCGTTGAGCGCATGGTTGACGGCAGCGTTGACAACATGACCGCGGGCACCTCCTGGCGCAAGTATGAACCGGCGGCAGCGGCACGCTGGCTATGATCCCCAGCCCCCAAAACTGCACTCGATGACCGACACCCTGAACCCCGCCCAACTCCAGGCTGTGCACCACCTGCACAGCCCCTGCCTGGTGCTCGCAGGCGCTGGCTCGGGCAAGACCCGCGTCATCGTGCACAAGATCGGCCGCCTGCTCAGCGCCGGGCTGGCGTCGAAGCAGATCGCCGCGATCACTTTCACCAACAAGGCCGCGGCCGAGATGCGTGAACGTGCCAAGGCCCTCGTCGGGCCGAAGTCCGCCCGCGACCTGGCGGTGAGCACGTTTCATTCACTCGGCGTGCGCATGCTGCGCAGCGACGGCACGCATGTCGGCTTGAAGGAAAATTTCTCGATCCTCGACAGCGACGACGTGCTCGGTGTGCTGCGCGACGCCGGCGGCAGCACCGACGCCAAACAGGCCCGCGGCTGGCAATGGGCGATCTCGTTGTGGAAAAACCAGGGCCTCACGCCCGAGCAGGCGCTGGCCATCGCCAAGGATGAAAACGAAGCCACCGCGGCCAAGGTCATGCAGCGTTACCACGAACGCTTGAGCGCCTATCAGGCGGTCGACTTCGACGACCTCATCGGCCTGCCCTTGAAGCTCTTGCAACACCACGAAGAAGCGCGCCAAAAGTGGCAGGCGATGTTCGCCCATATCCTGGTCGACGAGTACCAGGACACCAACGCCGTGCAGTACGAGTTGTTGAAGGCGCTGGTCGGCGGTGACCCCGGCAACCACGGCCAGTTCACCGCGGTCGGCGACGACGACCAGAGCATCTACGGCTGGCGCGGCGCGACCATCGACAACCTCAAACGCCTGCCGCAGGAATTTGCCGATTTGAAGGTCATCGCGCTGGAGCAGAACTACCGCTCGACCGGCCACATCCTGCGCGCGGCGAACAACGTCATCGCCAAGAACCCGAAAATTTTCGAGAAAAAACTGTGGAGCAACCTGGGCGACGGCGCGCCGGTGCAGGTGATCGAATGTGATGGCGAAGAACACGAAGCCGAACGTGCGGTGGCGCGCATCGTGGCCTTGAGAGCGGCGTCAGGTGCAGCCGGCTACGCCGTCGGTGGCGGCGCGGTCAAGAACAGCGACTTCGCGATCCTCTACCGCGCCAACCACCAGGCGCGTGTCTTCGAGCAAAAACTGCGTGCTGCACAACTGCCGTACAAGGTCTCCGGTGGGCAGAGTTATTTTGACCGCGCCGAAATCAAGGACCTCTGCGCCTGGCTGCGCCTGCTCGTCAACGAAGACGACGACCCGGCGTTTTTGCGCGCGGTGACAACGCCCAAGCGGGGCGTTGGCCACCAGAGCCTGGCCACCTTGGGTGAGTTTGCGTCGAAGTGGAAGTCAAGCCTGTTCGAAGCGCTCTTTGCGCCGTCGCTGGGTAGCGTGCTCAAGGGCCGCGCGATCGAAGCGCTGCATGAATTTGGCCGCGAAGTGAATGCGCTGCAAGACCGCGCGCGCCGCACCATCGGCGCCGAAGACGCGCGCGCGCTGCTGCTCGAATGGCTCAAGTCGATCGCCTACGAACAACACCTGCACGACGGCGAAGACAGCGAAAAGCTTGCCGCTGCGCGCTGGAGCAACGTGCTCGATTTTGTCGAATGGATCGCCAAGCGCTGCGGCGGCGTGGTCACCGAAGTCGGTGCTGTGTTCGAGAGCGAAAAGCTCAGCGTGCTGCAGGTCGCGCAGACGATCAGCGTGATCATCAGCCTGTCCGAGCGCGGTGACGACCAGGACGTGATCACGCTGTCGACGCTGCACGCCGCCAAGGGCCTGGAATGGCCGCATGTCACGCTGGCCGGCGTCAATGAAGGGCTGTTGCCGTTCAAGGGCGCTGACGAAGAGATGACGCCGCAGCGCCTCGAAGAAGAGCGCCGGCTGATGTACGTCGGCATCACGCGCGCCCGCACCACGTTGGCGATCAGCACCCTGCGCCGGCGCAAGCGCGGCCGCGAAACCGTGGCCGCCGTGCCGAGCCGGTTTATCGCCGAGATGAAGTTGGACGAGGGTGTGGTGCGCGAAAACCCGCGCGAGAAGTTGCGCAAACTGCGCGAGCAACTCGCGGCGCTGCCGGCGGCGGTGGTGAAGACGGATTGAGCGACGCGCGGCTACAGCCGCAACGACGCGGGCAGGTACTTGGCCAGCAGGTCTTCGTAATACGGTTTGAGTTCCGCAAGCACCGGCGGGTTCGGGTTTTTCGAGTACAGATCGTAGGGGTTGAAAGCCTGCACCCAGCGCAAATTGGCTTCGTCGCGAGGGTCGGTGAGATGGCGATACGCACCTTCACGATGCCAGGCGTAAAACGAGTGATAGCGGATCATGTACAGCGCTGCTTCAGGCAGGTGCGGCGCGAGCAGGTGGTACAGGTATTCGTCATGGCCCCACGACAGCTGCACCCGGTCGAGACCGCAGTGCGGCACGTAGATGCCGTACTCGGTGTTGTAGCGCGCATCAGTGACATCAGGATTGGCGGCGAAAAACTCCGGGTAGACGATCTTCGGTGACGGCCGGCAACCCACCGGGAAAGTGTCACCGACCACCGCCCACTGGGGTTCACCAAACAGGCACAAGACCTTGCCCAGGTCGTGCACAAAGCCGGTCAACACGAACCAGTCGGGGTGGCCATCGGCGCGGATCGCTTCGGCGGTTTGCAGCAGGTGCGCGATCTGCGGCAACTCGATGTCGGGGTCTGACTCGTCGACCAGCGTGTTCAGGTAGTCCAGCGCTTGCCACGGTGTCATTTCCTGTTGTGCAAAACGCAGCCACCGCGCCTTTTTTTCCTGCACGAAGGCGTAGGTCTGCTGCGCGTGGTTTTGCCGGTAGAAGTCACGCACGCGGTCGATGCCCGGCTTGTCGTAGTCGCGATAGGTCGCGTGGTCGGGGCCGGTGGCGCTCATCAGGGAACCTCCATGCTGCGCACTGCGGTATTCGCGTTTCGGGCGGCCGAGCCGGCTCATGCGCTGGATGATATCGGCGTGCACGCCCTCGGCGCCCGGTTCGGCGTCGTATCGATGTGTTGCCGCGCCGACCGACCGGCACGGATATTGCACCGATCGGCGCATGGCCCGCCTGCCACCCGACCCCCTTGACGCTCAAGCCGCCGCTGTATCCACGCCACCGCTGCGCGTGCTGTTGATCGATGACGGCGCGCACCATGTCGCACTGATCCGTGACGAATTGACCCGCCAGGGGCACGAGGTGGTGGGCGTCATCGACTCGGCAATCGTGGTCCTCGAATGTGTCACCCGGCTGGCCCCGGACGTGGTCATCATCGACAGCGAATCGCCGTCGCGCGACACCCTGGAGCATGTCGCCACCCTCTCTGCGAGCAACCCGCGGCCGGTGGTGGTCTTTGCCCAGGACGATGCCGACGAGCCGATGCAACAGGCCATGCAGGCCGGGGTCAGCGCCTACGTCGTGGCGGGTTTGCAGCCGCACCGCCTGGCCTCGGTGCTGAAAGTGGCGATCGTGCGTTTCGAGCAGGACAAGGCCCTGCGCGAGCAACTCGCGCAGGCGCAGTCACAACTCTCGGGGCGGCGCACGATCGAACGGGCCACCAGCATCCTGATGCGCCAGGGCGGCCTCGGTGAAGACGCGGCGCACAAACAACTGCGCAAGCTGGCGATGGACCGCGGCGAGAAGCTGCTGCCGCTGGCCGAACGCATCATCGAAGCGCACGCGTTGTTGCATCCGACCGGCTGAGCGCACGCCAGGCGCGGCGCGGCACCAAATCAAAGCGCCCGGCGTGCGCCGATGGTGCAGATATGCGGTCGGCGCTGGGCAAAACCCTGGCACGGCATGTGCATAGGTGTTGTCGACGCGGCAGTCACAAAGGCGTGACCGCTGCAATCGGTTCAATCGGGCAAGGGCGTCCGACCGGCATCGCTGCGGCAGGACCGCGGCGTTGTGGTCGAGGCGCCTTTTTTCATTGTCTTGGGAGCAATTCACCATGTTCAAACGCGAGGGTCCGATGAGCGACGAGCGCCGGCAATTTATCAAGGGCACGGCGGCCTTGGCCGCTGGCGCAACGGTCATTGCCGGTGTCAATGTCAGCGCCTGGGCACAAGGCTCGGACGCGCCGGAGAAGAAGGAAGTCCGCATCGGCTTCATCCCGCTCACCGACTGCGCCAGCGTGGTCATGGCCTCGGTGCTGAAGTTCGACGAGAAGTACGGCATCAAGATCATCCCGACCAAAGAGGCCTCATGGGCCGGCGTGCGCGACAAGCTGGTCAATGGCGAGCTCGACATGGCGCATGTCCTGTACGGCCTGGTCTACGGCGTGCACCTCGGGCTGGGCGGGCCGAAAAAAGACATGGCAGTGCTGATGAACCTCAACCACAACGGGCAGGCGATCACGCTGTCGAAGAAGCTCGCCGACAAGGGCGCGGTGGACGCGGCCTCGCTGGCCAGGGTGATGGCCGCCGACAAGCGCCCGCCGGGCCAGGAACACACCTTTGCGCAGACCTTCCCCACCGGTACCCATGCAATGTGGCTGTACTACTGGATGGCCTCGGGCGGCATCAACCCGATGAAAGACGCCAAGGTCATCACCGTGCCGCCGCCGCAAATGGTGGCGAACATGCGGGTCGGCAATATGGATGGCTACTGCGTTGGCGAGCCCTGGAATCACCGCGCCATCATCGACGGCATCGGCATCACCGCCGCCACGACGCAGGAGGTCTGGAAGGACCACCCGGAAAAAGTGCTCGGCAGCACGGGTGAGTTTGTGAAAAAACATCCCAACGCCGCGCGCGCCGTGATCATGGCCGTGCTCGAAGCCGGCCGCTGGATCGACGCCAGCCTGACGAACAAGAACAAGACCGCCGAGACGATCGCCGACAAGGCCTATGTCAACACCAGCGTCGACGCGATCAACCAGCGCATCCTGGGGCGCTACCAGAACGGCCTGGGCAAGACCTGGGACGACCCCAACCACATGAAGTTTTTCAACGACGGTACGGTGAACTTCCCGTACCTGTCCGACGGCATGTGGTTCCTGACGCAGCACAAGCGCTGGGGGTTGCTGAAGGACCATCCCGACTACCTCGGTGTGGCCCGGCAGATCAACCAGATCGAGCTCTACAAGCAGGCTGCGGCACAGGTCAAGGTCAATGTGCCCAAAGACCCGCTGCGCAGCAGCAAGCTCATCGACGGTGTGGTCTGGGATGGCAAGGACCCGGCCAAATACGCCGACGGTTTCAAGCTGCGTTCGAGTACCGCCTAAGGGGCTCGGATCATGGTCTCCGCTGTTTTTCACTCACCCCAGGAAGCGCGAGCGCTGGCCCGCGAAACGAAGCCCGATCAGGTCGATGCGGCGAAGGATCAGGTCGCAACCGCAACCGCAACCGCAACCGCACCCGCACCCGCACCCGCAACCGCACCCGCAACCGCACCCACATCAAAGGCGCCGCGCCGGCCCATCGACACGCGCCCCTTCTGGCTGGCCGTGCTGCCGCCGCTGATCGGCTTTGCATTGCTGGTCGGCATCTGGGCGCTGCTCACCAAGACCGGCGGCTCCTTTCCCACGCCCGCGGAGACCTTCGCCGCGGCGGTCAAGCTGTTTGCCGACCCGTTCTACCGCAACGGCCCGAATGACCAGGGCATCGGCTGGAACATCCTGTACTCGCTCGAGCGGGTCGGGGTCGGCTTCGGCCTGGCGGCGGCGGTCGGCATCCCGCTTGGTTTTGCGATCGGGCGCTTCACCTTCATCAATCGCATGGTCAACCCGCTGATCAGCCTGCTGCGACCAGTGTCGCCGCTGGCCTGGCTGCCGATCGGCCTGCTCGTTTTCTAGGCCGCCAACCCGGCGGCGATCTGGACGATTTTTATCTGCTCGATCTGGCCGATGGTGATCAACACCGCGGTCGGTGTGCAGCGTGTGCCGCAGGACTATCTGAACGTGGCCCGCGTGCTCAAGCTCAGCGAGTGGCAGGTCATGACCAAGATCCTGCTGCCCGCGGTGCTGCCCTACATGCTCACCGGCGTGCGCCTGTCGGTGGGCACCGCCTGGCTGGTCATCGTGGCCGCCGAGATGCTCACCGGCGGTGTCGGTATCGGCTTCTGGGTCTGGGACGAATGGAACAACCTGAACGTCAAGCACATCCTGATCGCGATCTTCGTCATTGGCATCGTCGGGCTGCTGCTCGAACAGTTGCTGGTCGGCATTGCCAGGAGATTTACCTATGAGCATTGACTGCATCAAGGTCGAGAAGGTCGAGATGGTCTTCGCCACCAAGAAGGGCGACTTCCACGCGCTGCGCGAGATCGACCTGAATGTGGCCAGCGGCGAGTTCGTCCCGCTGATCGGCCATTCCGGCTGCGGCAAGTGCACGCTGCTGAACCTGATCGCCGGCCTGCTGCTGCCGACCGCCGGCGTGCTGTTGTGCAACCAGCGCGAAATCGCCGCGCCCGGCCCCGAGCGCGGCGTGGTCTTCCAGAACCATTCCTTGCTGCCCTGGCTGAGCTGTTTCGACAACGTGCTGCTCGCGGTGGAATCGGTATTCGGCGCCACCGACTCACGCAAGACCCTGGACTCGCGAACCCGCGCCGCGCTCGACCTCGTCGGCATGACACACGCCAGCGACAAGCGCCCGCACGAAATCTCCGGCGGCATGAAGCAGCGTGTCGGCATCGCGCGTGCGCTGGCGATGGAGCCCAAGGTGCTGCTGCTCGACGAGCCTTTTGGCGCGCTCGATGCACTCACCCGCGCCAAGCTGCAAGACGAGTTGCTCAAGATCGTCGCCCGCACCCAGAGCACGGTGGTGATGGTGACCCACGATGTCGACGAAGCGGTGCTGCTCAGCGACCGCATCGTGATGATGACCAACGGGCCGGCGGCGACCATCGGCGAGATCCTGCGGGTCGACCTGCCGCGGCCGCGCGACCGCGTCGCGCTCGCCGAAGACGCCGGGTACGTGCACTGCCGCAAGGCGGTGCTCGATTTCCTCTACCGGCGCCAGGCTCATGTCGAGCCGGCGCTGGCGTAAAGGCGCACGACGATGAAGAAGATGAAGCTGGTCATGGTCGGCAACGGCATGGCCGGTGTGCGCACCCTCGAAGAACTGCTCAAGATCGCCCCCGATCTCTACGACATCACGGTCTTCGGCGCCGAGCCGCACCCCAACTACAACCGCATCCTGCTGTCGCCGGTACTCGCCGGCGAGCAGACCGTCGACGAGATCATCCTCAATCCGCTGGCCTGGTACGCCGAGAACGGCATCACGCTGCACACCGGCAAGACGGTGGTCGATGTCAACCGCAAACAGCGCGTCGTGGTCGCCAGTGACGGCAAGGGCGGTGAAATTCATGCCGAGTACGACCGCTTGCTCATCGCCACCGGCTCCAACCCGTTCATCCTGCCGGTGCCGGGCAAGGATCTCGAAGGCGTGATCGCCTACCGCGACATCGCCGACACCAACACCATGATCGAGGCGGCGACCAAGTACCAGCACGCGGTGGTCATCGGCGGCGGCCTGCTCGGCCTGGAAGCCGCCAACGGCCTGATGCTGCGCGGCATGCAGGTCACCGTGGTCCACATCATGCCGTGGCTGATGGAGCGCCAGCTCGACGATGTCGCCGGCAAGCTGCTGCAGAAATCGCTCGAAGACCGCGGCTTGAAATTCTTGATCGGTGCGCAGACCGAAGCGCTGATCGGCGGCATGGACGGCAGGGTGATGGCGGTCAGGTTCAAGGACGGTCAGGAGATCCCCGCCGACCTGGTTGTGATGGCCGCCGGCATCCGGCCCAACACCACGCTGGCTTTGAAGATCGGCCTGCATTGCTTCAACGACGGCCGCGGCGGCATCGTCGTCAACGACACGATGCAGACGACCACCGATGCACGCATCTATTCGGTCGGCGAATGTGCCGCGCACCGCGGCATCGCCTACGGTCTGGTGGCACCGCTGTTCGAGCAGGGCCGGGTCTGCGCCACCCACCTGGCCGAATTTGGCATCGGCCGCTACAGCGGCAGCCTGACCAGCACCAAGCTCAAGGTCACCGGCATCGACCTGTTCTCGGCGGGCGATTTCAGCGGCGGCGCCGACTGCGAAATCATCGTCATGAGCGACCCCTATGGCGGCGTCTACAAAAAGCTCGTGATCAAGGACGACAAGCTGATCGGCGCCTGCCTGTATGGCGACACCGTCGACGGCAGCTGGTATTTCAAGCTGCTGCGCGAAGGCCGCAAGATCCACGACATCCGCGACAAGCTGATGTTCGGCGAATCCAACATCGGCGATACCGGCCACGAAGGCAATACCCGCGCCGCGGCGATGGCCGACAGCGACGAAGTCTGCGGCTGCAACGGCGTCAGCAAGGGCACGATCTGCAAGGCGATCAAGGACAAGGGCTTGTTCACGATCGAAGAGGTGCGCAAGCACACCAAGGCCAGTGGCGGCTGCGGTTCGTGCACCGGCCTCGTCGAGCAGTTGCTGATGTTCACTGCCGGTGGTGACTACAGCAAGGCGCCGACCAAGAAGGCGATGTGCGGCTGCACCGACGCCAGCCACGCCGAAACGCGCGCAGCGATCCGCACCGAGAAGTTGCTGAGCATCGACAGCGTCTACCGCAGCCTGGGCTGGCGCACCCCCAACGGCTGCTCGTCTTGCCGGCCGGCGGTCAACTACTACTTGCTCAGCAGCTGGCCCAAGGAAGCGCAGGACGATCCGCAGAGCCGCTACATCAACGAACGCAGCCACGCCAATATCCAGAAGGACGGCACCTACTCGGTGATCCCGCGCATGTGGGGCGGCGAAACCACGGCCGATGAATTGCGCCGCATCGCCAACGCGGTGGACAAATACAAGATCCCGACCGTCAAGCTCACCGGCGGCCAGCGCATCGACCTGCTCGGCATCAAGAAAGAAGACCTGCCCGCGGTCTGGAAGGACATCGGCATGCCCAGCGGCCACGCCTACGCCAAGGCGCTGCGCACGGTGAAGACTTGCGTCGGCAGCGACTGGTGCCGCTTCGGCACCCAGGACAGCACCCAGATGGGCAAGGATCTCGAACGTGCGCTGTGGCGCATGTATGCGCCGCACAAGGTCAAGCTCGCGGTGAGTGGCTGCCCGCGCAACTGCGCCGAGTCGGGGATCAAGGACGTCGGGGTCATCGGCGTCGATTCGGGCTGGGAGATTTACGTCGCCGGCAACGGCGGCATCAAGACCGAGGTCGCGCAGTTTTTTGTCAAGGTGAAAACCGCCGCCGAGGTGCTGGAATACAGCGGCGCTTTTTTGCAGCTCTACCGCGAAGAAGGCTGGTACCTCGAGCGCACGGTGCACTACGTCAACCGCGTCGGGCTCGATGTCGTCAAGAAGCGGATCCTCGACGACCACGCGCAACGCCGCGCGCTGTGGGACAAGTTGCAGTTCAGCCTCGACGGCGAGCCCGATCCCTGGTTCGAGTTCGACAAGGCCAAGGTCGACTTGCGGCAGTTCGAGCCGCTGGCCACTGCCGCGCCTGCGGAGATCGAGGCATGAGCAACTGGACGGCAGTCTGTCGCGTCGCCGACATCCCCAGCCTGGGTGCGCGCCGGGTCGCGCGCGCCCAGGGTCTGCCGGTGGCGGTATTCCGCAATGCCGACGACAAGGTTTTTGCGCTGCTCGACCGTTGCCCGCACAAGGGCGGGCCGCTGAGCCAGGGCATCGTATTCGGCGACAGCGTGGCCTGCCCGCTGCACAACTGGGCGATCGGCCTGGCCGACGGCTGCGCGCAGGCGCCCGACAACGGCTGCACGCCCAAATTTGCCTGCAAGGTCGAAGCGGGTGAGGTCTTTCTCGACACCGCCGAGCTGGCAAGCAAGGCGCTGGACCTGGCCGCGCCGCTGGCCGGCCCACGCGATGTCCGCGATGTCAATGACACCAACGACGCCAACGCGGTCAACGCTGTCGACACGGCCCGAGCGGTCGACTAAGCACCCCCGTGAGCCTGACCGAAACCCGCTCGACCTGCCCCTATTGCGGCGTCGGTTGCGGCGTCATCGTCGAAGCCGACGGCCAGCAGATCACCGGCGTGCGCGGCGACCCCGAGCACCCGGCCAACTTCGGCCGCCTGTGCACCAAGGGCAGCACGCTGGCGCTCACCGCGGCACCGCACCTGCGCGGCCTGCGCGCCCTGCAGCCGATGCGGCGCAGCGTGCGCGGGGCTGAGCTGCAGGCAGTGGCCTGGGACAGCGCGCTCGACGAAGTTGCCGACCGCTTCGGCACCATCATTCAGCAGCATGGCCCCGACGCCGTGGGCCTGTACCTCAGCGGCCAGTTGCTCACCGAGGACTACTACGTCTTCAACAAACTTTCCAAGGGCCTGATCGGCACCAACAACGTCGACACCAACTCGCGCCTGTGCATGAGCAGCGCAGTGGCCGGCTA
>JANOKR010000346.1:0-9325 GCA_031419315.1 Betaproteobacteria bacterium | reverse complement strand
GCGCCACGCTGCCCACATGCACGCCATTCGGGTCCACGGGCTTGTTGTCTTCACTCATCAAGGAACTTTCAACTTCTGCAGAGCCCGCAAAGCGGGCGGGCGTGCTTCTGGGCAGAACCCCCCGCTCGGCGGGGGGCAGGGGGGTGCGAAAGTAACCGCAGCATGCGGATCTAGCGCGCCCAAGGCGCGCTAAATCCGCATCGGCATCACGACGTATTTGAATCCTGGTTGGTCAGGCACCGTGATCAGCGCACTGGCATTGCCGTCCTGCAGCTCGACAGTCAGCATCTCACAGCTCATATTCGCCAGCGCATCCATCAGGTAGGTGACGTTGAAGCCGATGTCAATGGTGTCGCCGGCGTAGTCGATCTCGAGCTCTTCCTTGGCCTCTTCCTGCTCGGCATTGCTCGACGCGATGCGCAAGGTGCCGGGCTCGAAATTCATGCGCACACCCTTGAACTTGTCGCTGGTCAGGATCGCCGCGCGCTGCAGGCAGTTGAGCAGCGGCACCCGACCCAGGGTGACGCGATTTTTGTGGCCCTTGGGGATGACGCGGTTGTAGTCGGGGAATTTGCCTTCGACGAGCTTGGTCACGAATTCCATGCCAGAAAAACTGAAACGCGCCTGGTTGTTGGCGAAGCGCATCTCGATCGTGGTGTCTTCGTCCTTGAGCAGGCGCTGCAACTCGAGCACGGTCTTGCGCGGCAGGATGACTTCTTGTTTCGGGATCTCGTTGTCCAGCGTGGCCTGGGCCAGCGCCAGGCGGTGGCCATCGGTGGCCACCAGGGTCAGCGTCTTGCCTTCGGCAATGAACAGGATGCCGTTGAGGTAGTAGCGGATATCGTGCACCGCCATCGCAAAGTGCACCTGGTCGACGAGCCGGCGCAGCACCTTCTGGGGCACCGCGAACATCGGCCCGAATTCGGCCGCTTCGTTGACCAGCGGGAAGTCTTCGCTCGGCAGGGTCTGCAGCGTGAAGCGGCTGCGCCCACCCTGCAGCGTGAGTTTGTTTTGCGCAGCGGTCAGCGTGATGACCTGGTCGGCCGGCAGCATGCGCAGGATGTCGATCAGCTTGCGCGCCCCGACGGTGGTGCTCAAAGCGCCTGCGTCACCGCCGAGTTCGGCCGTGGTTCGCACCTGGATCTCAAGGTCGCTGGTCGTGAACTCAACCGCCGGGCCGTTTTTTCGCATCAGCACATTCGCCAGGATCGGCAAGGTGTGGCGCCGCTCGACGATGCCGGCCACCGACTGCAAGGCGCCCAGAAGCTGATCCTGCGCTGCTTTGAGAACAATCATGTTTTTACAGTTCTTAAAGGTAGTAGTCGTAGTAGGTGCCGGGGCAACCTGTGAAGAACGCTATTTTCGCCTGTTTGATCAAGGCTTTAGCTGCCGAACAACCCTGTGGGTAGCAACCTGTTCCAGCCGACGCGGATTGGGGACAAGTCGGCGCTGACAGCCAACGCTGTGGACAAGCCGGTGCTTGTGCCAGCCCTGTCCACAGACTTGTCCCGGTCGCCCGGGTGGTCAACCGACATCAGCCCTTGAGGGTCTGTTCGAGCACATGCAACTGCTGGTTGAGCTCGCTGTTCTTGGCGCGGTCGGCGGTGACCTTGCGCACCGCGTGCAGCACCGTGGTGTGGTCGCGGCCGCCAAAGAGTTCGCCGATCTCGGGCAGGCTCTTTTTGGTCAGGTCCTTGGCCAGGTACATCGCCACCTGGCGCGGGTGCGCGATGCTTGCCGGGCGCCGCTTGCTGTACATGTCGGCGACCTTGATTTTGTAAAAATCGGCCACCGTCTTCTGGATATTTTCGACCGATATCTGCCGGTTCTGGATCGACAGCAGGTCGCGCAGTGCCTCCTTGGCCAGCGCGATATGGATCTCCTTCTGCGAAAACCTGGCGTAAGCAAGTACCTTGCGCAACGCGCCTTCGAGCTCACGCACATTGGCGCGCACATTCTTGGCGATGAAAAAAGCCACGTCCTCGGGCAGCGGCGTGCCATCGGCCTCGGCCTTGCGGATCAGGATCGCGACGCGCATCTCGAGCTCCGGTGGCTCGATGGCCACCGTCAGGCCGGCGTCAAAACGCGAGGTCAAGCGCTGGTCGATATCGACCAACCCCTTGGGGTAGGTGTCGCTGGTCATGATGATGTGCGCGCGCTTCGCCAGCAGCGCTTCGAAGGTGTTGAAAAACTCCTCCTGGGTGCGCTCCTTACCGGCAAAAAACTGCACGTCGTCGATCAGCAGCAAGTCCAGCGAGTGGTACTTGGCCTTGAGTTCGTCGAAGGTCTTGCGCTGATAGTTCTTGACCACGTCGCTGATGAATTGCTCGGCATGCAGGTACAGCACGCGAGCGTCGGGGCGGTCCTGCAGCAAGGCGTTGCCGACGGCATGCACGAGGTGCGTCTTGCCCAGACCGACGCCGCCATAGATGAACAGCGGGTTGTACATCACCCCCGGCGCGCCGGCGACATGCAGCGCGGCGGTGCGCGCCATCTGGTTGGCGCGACCCGGCACAAAGGTCTCGAAGGTCAGCGCCGAATTGATCTTGTGCACAGTCGCCGCCGGCGCGCCGCTCACAGGCCGGCCGTAAACACCGGCGTGCCCGGACGGGCCTGCAGCGCCTGCCTGGCCTTTGGATTCGCCGTCGGCGCGCTCTTCGGAGTTCGCCGCGCGGGCCAGCGGCGCGCGCACCGGCGCGTCGCGGGGGGCCAGGGTCAGCTCCAGTCGCACCGGCGTGCCGGCGACCTCGCCGAGCACGGTTTCGATGCGCGCTGCGTACTGCGAGCGAATCCAGTCGAGCTTGAATCGGTTCGGGATGCGCAGGCAAACCACGGCGGGTTCGTCGCCCGCGCTCGGGTCCACCAGCGGCGCGGCCAGCGGGCGGATCCAGGTGTTGAATTGTTGTTCGGGCAGCTCGGCGGCCAGCCGCGCACAGCCTCGGGACCAGAGGTCAGGAATCATTGTGGACAAGTGCTTCTCGTGTCGGCCGGCGACAGCCTGTTCAGGCCCGCCGGGGACGTGGTTATCCACAATCGACGGCGCGGCGTCAATCCCGGCGCCGGGCCCGGGTTGCGGTGCAAGTGGCTGACGCGACAGGGGTTTTTGGTATGATCGAGAGTTTCCCGAGTTGCAGGCTCCCCACGGCCGGGCTTCCCATCTACCGTTTTCGAATCACCGTCGTGCCCCGGCTTTGTGCCCCGGCCGGTGGCTGAGCAACCCCGAGTCTTTCAGTCATGAAGCGCACCTACCAGCCGTCCAAGACCCGCCGCGCCCGCACGCATGGTTTTCTCGTCCGCATGAAAACCCGCGGCGGCCGCGCCGTGATTGCCGCGCGCCGCTCCAAGGGCCGCAAGCGCCTGTCGCAGGTCTGAGCCGCGGCCCGCGGCGCTGGTGGCCGGGTGGTCACTTCAACCGCCGCGCTGACGCCGGCAGCACCGACTGGCGACGCCGCACCGCCGGGCGTCGGCCGGCTCGTCCAGGCGGCGGATTTCAAACGCCTGCTTGCTGCGCCGGTGCAGCGCAGGAGCGTGCACTTTGCGCTCCACTATTTGCGCGGCTGTCCGGCCGCCCGGGGCAAGCCGCAGGCCACGGGCCAGGCCGATCCCGAGCCCAACCGAGACGACTTATCCACAACCGCTGCACCGACTTGTCCAAAGCCTGTGGATGACTGCCCTGCGCAGCGCTGGCTGGGCTGCCTGGTGCCCAAGCGCCACGCGCGCCGTTCGGTGACGCGCAGCACGCTCAAGCGCCAGATCCGCGCCGCCGTGCAGCGCCACCTGCGCGGGCTATCGGCGGGGTTGTGGTTGGTGCGCCTGCGGGCGCCGTTTGTGCCGGCGCAGTTTGTCTCAGCCGACTCTGCCGCATTGCGCGGCGCCGCACGGCTCGAACTCGACAGCTTGCTGACAAGTGTCGACCCAGCCGCCGCGCCGCCGGGGCGGTTGCGATGAAGCCGACGACGATGCGCGTGCTGGCCACCGACCTTTGCAAGACCTTGCTGAGGCTGCCGCAGGCCGCGCTGATCGGTGTCGTGCGCAGCTACCGCCTGCTGCTCAAACCCTGGCTGGGCAACGCCTGCCGCTTCGAGCCGAGTTGTTCGCAGTACGCGCTGGATGCGCTCGGGCAGCATGGCGCGCTCGTCGGCGGCACCCTCGCGGCAGGGCGGCTGCTGCGCTGCCACCCTTGGTGCGCCGGCGGCCTCGATGCGGTGCCCGCGCACCCACCTTTGATGTTTACCCGGCTCGGCCTCACCGGCCGCGCCACTTCGACTTCAGGAACCCCGCCCCCATGACCGATCTGCGCCGCACCCTGCTGTGGGTGGTTTTTACGATGTCCGTCTTTTTGCTCTGGGACGCGTGGAACAAACATACCGGGCAGCCTTCGATGTTCGGCCTGACGCGACCGGCGGCAAGCGCCCCGGCCGCCGGCACCCCGGCATCGTCCGCGGCCTTGCCGGCGCCGGTGCCAGCAGCGGCCTTGCCGCAGGCCTCAGGCGTGCCGAGCGCCGTCGCGCCGGTGTTGCCGCTGGCGGGGGCCGGCGCTGCGCCCGCACCCGCGGCGGCGCCCAACGGGGCGGCCACCACGAGCGAGAAGGTCACGATCACGACCGACATCGTCAAGGCCACGGTCGATTCGATCGGCGGCAATATCGTGCGCCTGGAGCTGCTCAAGCATCCCGACCAGAACGACCGCAGCCGCAACGTGCTGCTCTTCGACCAGAGCGCCAAACGGCTCTACCAGGCGCAGACCGGGCTCATCACCGGCCAGGCCGGGGTCAGGCTGCCGAACCACTGGACGCCGATGAAAGTCCACGCCGGTGAGCGCACGCTCGCCCCCGCGGCCTCGCAGGTGCAGTTGAAGCTGGAAAGCGAAGCTATCGACGGCCGGCGCCTGGTCAAGACATTGACCTTCAAACGTGGCGACCCGGTGATCGGCGTGCGCCATGAAATCTTCAACGAGGGCACGACGCCGGTGCAGCCCAACCTGTACCTGCAGCTGGCACGCGACGGCAACCCGCCCGAAGGCGAGTCGTCGTTTTATTTCACCTTCACCGGCCCGGCGGTTTACACCGACGCCGCCAAGTTCCAGAAGATCGACTTCAAGGACATCGAAAAGAACAAGGCCGACCACGAAAAGGCTGCCGACAACGGCTGGGTTGCGATCGTGCAGCATTACTTCGCCTCGGCCTGGCTGATGCCTGGCAACGAGCGCCGCGAGTTCCGCACCACCAAGGTCGGCGACAACCACTACGCGGTGACGATGGTCGTGCCGCTGGGCGAGCTCGCGCCGGGCACCAGCAAGGCCCACGAATCGACCCTGTTCGCCGGGCCGCAGGAAGAAAACAAACTCGCCGCGCTGGCAACGGGGCTGGAGTTGGTCAAGGACTACGGCTGGTTCACGATGCTCGCCAAGCCGCTGTTCTGGCTGCTCGACAAACTCTACGAACTGATCGGCAACTGGGGCTGGGCAATCGTCGCGCTGGTGGTACTGCTGAAGATCGCGTTTTACTGGCTCAACGCCAAGGCCTACAGCTCGATGGCGAAGATGAAAGCCATCAACCCAAAAGTGATGGAGCTGCGCGAGCGCTACAAAGAAAAGCCGCAGCAGATGCAGCAGGAAATGATGCGCATCTACCGCGAAGAAAAGGTCAACCCGCTCGGCGGCTGCCTGCCGATCGTGGCGCAAATGCCGTTTTTCATCGCGCTGTACTGGGTCCTGCTGTCCAGCGTCGAGATGCGCCAGGCGCCCTGGCTGGGCTGGATCACCGACCTGTCGGCGGCTGACCCGTACTTCATCCTGCCGATCCTGATGACCGGCTCGACGATGTTTCAGACCTGGCTCAACCCAACCCCGCCCGACCCGATGCAGGCCAAGATGATGTGGATCATGCCGCTGGCGTTTTCCTTCATGTTTTTCTTCTTCCCCGCCGGCCTGGTGCTGTATTGGCTGACGAACAACATCCTGTCGATCGCGCAGCAGTGGTTCATCAACAAGAAGCTCGGGGTGCTGGGCAAATAGCTTTGGCAAACAGCCTTGCCGTGAAGATCACACGGGCGCGCGCAGCGATCCCCCGAACAGGGGTTGAGAAGGCGGCCAAATCGGCCGACCATGCAGCCATGCGGGCGACCCGGCCTAAGTAAGCCGGCTCAGGAGCGTCAACGGTCCGGCTTGATTTGAGCCGGCCGTTCCTCCACCCGCGCCAATACCGGCAAACGCCCCGCCAACGCCCTGTTCGATGATCATCGGCGGGGCGTTGTGCCTTGTGCGCCGGCCCTTGCGGCACGTGGACAATCCAGCAACCCATGCGCCCCTCGCCCCTTGCCCATCGCAGCGGCCCGATCGTGGCCATCGCCAGTGCCCCCGGGCGCGGTGCGGTCGGCATCGTGCGCGCGTCTGGGCCTGACCTTTCGGCGCTGATTGCCGCGGTCTGCGGCCGCCCGCTGCTGCCGCGCCACGCGACCCTGCTGCCCTTTGCTGGCAGCGACGGGCAGCCGATCGACATCGGCCTGGCGATCCACTTCCCGGCGCCGCACTCGTTCACCGGCGACGACGTGCTGGAGCTGCACGCGCACGGCGGGCCGGTGGTGCTGCAACTGCTGCTCGCACGCTGTCTGCAAGCGCTGCCTGGTCTCCGGGCTGCCGAACCCGGGGAGTTCACCGAGCGCGCTTTTCTGAACGACAAACTTGACCTCGTGCAGGCCGAAGCCGTCGCCGACTTGATCGACGCCAGCACCGAGGCCGCCGCGCGCTCAGCCGGCCGCTCGCTGGCGGGTGAGTTTTCGCGCCGCATCGATGCTGTCGTGCAGTCGCTGGTCAAGCTGCGCATGCTGGTCGAGGCGACACTGGATTTCCCCGAAGAAGAAATCGACTTCCTGCAGCAGGCCGATGCTCGCGGCCAGTTGCAGCAGATCAGCGCGGCCGTCGACGCCGCGCTGGCCGGCGCGCGCCAGGGTGCGCTGCTGCGCGACGGCCTGCGGGTGGTGCTCGCCGGCCAGCCCAACGTTGGCAAGAGTTCCTTGCTCAACGCCCTCGCCGGGGCTGAGCTGGCGATCGTCACGCCGATCGCCGGCACCACCCGCGACCGCGTCAGCGAATCGATCCAGATCGAAGGTGTGCCGCTGCACGTCACCGATACCGCCGGGCTGCGTGACGATCTTGGCGACCGGCCGCTGGATGAAGTCGAACGCATCGGCGTCAGCCGCAGTTGGGGCGCGATCGAAGGCGCCGATATCGTCCTCTTCATGCACGACCTGACGCGGCTCGGCGAGCCGGCCTATGCGCGGGGTGAAAGCGAAATCGCGGCGCGCCTGCCGGCCGGGGTGGTGGTGCTCGACGTCTGGAACAAGGTCGATGCTGGCGCGGCCGCGCCGCCCAAATCCTCCAGGGGCGGGCGCGATGGTGTTGCCATCTCGGCGCTCACCGGCGTCGGCCTGGAAGCGCTGCGCCAGGCACTGCTCAAGGCCGCCGGTTGGCAGCACCAGCAAGAAGGCCTGTTCATCGCGCGGGCCCGGCATGTGCATGCGCTGCAACGCACTGCCGCGCACCTGCAATCGGCAGCTGCGCAGTTGGTGAATGTCATGCCGGCGCTGGACCTGCTGGCCGAAGACCTGCGCCTGGCGCACAACACGCTCGGCGAGATCACCGGCGCGATGTCGTCTGACGATCTGCTCGGCGAAATCTTCAGCCGGTTTTGTATTGGCAAGTGAGGGCGCGCGCGTCGACAGAAGCGCCGACGCAGCGCGGTCGCCGCAAGGCCTTTACTTCAGCGCGCCATAACGTGTTTCATGCTCGCCAACCAGCCGCCCAAGCAGATCGTGCAGGCGCTTGGCGGCAAACGGGCTGAGGATGATCCGGTGCAGCAACTGCATCTCGACTTCGCCGCCGATGCCGCGGTCCCAGGTCTGGTTGACGCCGAAGTTCAGCACGACTTCTTCGCGGGTGCTGTTGGCATTGCAGAAGTTGCAGTACGAGCTTTTCAGCGCGCTCGTATCCCACTTGATCTTCACCTGCGCGTCGGCCGCGGCTGCAGTGACGGTCGAGGCGGCGGGCGTGATGTTGTCGTTGTTGGCCATTGGGCGGGGCTCCGTTGAAAAGGGGTGACGGCAAAGTTTAGTGGCCGTCGAAAGAAACCAGCGTGAATACTGCCAAGCCGGCGGCTTTGAGTTTTTGCGATCCGTGCAGTTCGGGCAGGTCGACGATCGCTGCGCCCTCGATGACCTGGGCGCCTAGCCGTTCGAGCAAACGCATGCCGGCCATCATCGTGCCGCCGGTGGCGATAAGGTCGTCGATGAGCACGACGCGGTCGCCGGCCTTCACCGCGTCGGTGTGGATCTCGACGGTCGCGCTGCCGTATTCGAGCTGGTAGGTTTCTTCGACGGTCGTGAACGGCAACTTGCCTTTTTTTCGGATCGGCACGAAACCGACATTGAGCGCGTAGGCGAGCACCGAGCCGATGATGAAACCGCGCGCATCGAGCCCGGCCACTGCGGTCGGTTTGACGTCGAAGTAGCGGTGCACAAACTGGTCGATCAGCACCCGAAAAACCCGCGGGTTGGCGAGCAGCGGCGTGATGTCGCGAAACTGCACCCCGGCCTCGGGCCAGTCGGGCACGGTGCGGATATGGCGCTTGATGTAGTCGGCCGGGGCCAGCCGGCTGTCGGCAACGGTTTTGTTTTCGGTGGTCAAGTCGGCCCCGGCGGTGGTTTCATGCGAGCGCGATTGTGAATCCTGCCGCTGGCCAGCGACACCACCAGCCCTTCGCCCATCAACACCGATTCGCCGCTGAGCGCGACGATGTTGACCATGTGGGTGACCCAGACCTCGAAGCCGCTGGTCGGCGACCGGGCCAGCGCTTCAAGCAGGGTGCGGGTCTGTGCTGGCTCGCTGCTGCGATCGTCAAAAAACGAGGCCAGCGCAGGCCAAGGTTCGGCGTGGCCAAAGGCCAGTTGGGCGGTGTCGATGCAGCGGCACCAGGGGCTTGATCGCACCGCAATGGGTCGCAGCCGCTGCTGGCGCAGGAGCGCGCCGATGGCCACGGCCTGCGCACGCCCGCCGGCGCTCAGGTTGCGCTGGCTCGCACAATCACCGAGCCGCCAGCCCGGCGGGTCGCCGACCCCGGGGTCGGTCTGCGCATGGCGCAGCAGCAGGACCGCCGCGCCAGCTTGAAGCGCGCGAAAAGCGGCGCCAGACTCGGTCTGCGCGATGGCGCCGTCAGCGAGTACCCAGCCCGCCGCGAGCAGCAGGCCATCGCGGCGTGTGATCGATGACTGCTCAGCCACCAAGGAGCTTTTCTTCGGCCAGCGCCAGAGGCTCGGGCAAGCCGGAAAG
>JANOKR010000345.1:0-5509 GCA_031419315.1 Betaproteobacteria bacterium | reverse complement strand
GCCGTGCGGTGCAGCTCGTACACCGCCTTGGTGGCCAGGAACGCGCCAGAGCAGCCGATCGGGTGGCCCAGCGCTATCGCGCCGCCGTTCGGGTTGACCTTTTTCATATCGAACTCCAGGCCGCGAGCTACCGCGATCGCTTGCGCCGCGAAGGCTTCGTTGGACTCGATGACATCCATCTGGTCGAGTGTCAGGCCGGCTTTTTTGAGCGCCAGTTTTGACGCCGGGATCGGGCCCTCGCCCATGATCTCGTGGGGCACCCCGGCGACCGCATACGACACCAGCCGGGCCAGTGGCTTGTGGCCGTCGGCGGCGGCCCGCGCCGCATCGGCGAGCACGAAGAAGGCGGCGCCGTCGTTGATGCCCGAGGCATTGCCGGCGGTCACGCTGCCGTCCTTCTTGAACGCCGGCTTCATCTTGGCCAGCGTCTCCATCGTCGTCGCCGCCTTGACATGTTCGTCGGTGTCAAAAGTGACTTCGCCCTTGCGGGTTTGTTTGACGATCGGCGTGATCTGGCTCTTGAAGCGGCCCTCGGCAATCGCCGCCGCGGCGCGCCGGTGCGATTCGACCGCCAGCGCATCCTGCTCTTCGCGTGTGATGCCCCATTTGGTGACCAGGTTTTCGGCCGTGATGCCCATATGGCCGACACCAAACGGGTCGGTCAGCGTCGCGGTCATGGTGTCGATGAGCTTGGTGTCGCCCATGCGCGCGCCGCTGCGCATCGCGGTGGACAGATAACCGCCGCGGCTCATGACCTCGACACCACCACCGACGCCGTAATCGCAGTCACCGAGCAGGATGTTCTGCGCCGTCGTGACGATGCCCTGCAGGCCCGAAGAGCAGAGGCGGTTGACCGACATCGCGACGCTGTCCATCGGCAGCCCGGCCTGGATCGCGGCGACCCGCGCGACATAAGCGAAGCGGCTCTCGGTCGGGATCGTATTGCCCACCGTGACGTAGTTGATGGCTTTCGGGTCGACGCCCGAACGTTCGACCGCTGCCTTCATTACCAGCCCGGCCAGCTCGGCCGGTTCGATGTCCGCCAGCGACCCCGCAAAGGTGCCGATCGCCGAACGCGCCGCACCCAACACCACCACGTCACGATTGTTCATGTCAGTTCTCCTGGCTGCCCGGCACCGCGCCGGGCATTGCAGCGGCGACGATAGCGCGGTTGGCTTGGGTCTGCCTGACAGCCGCCCCGCGGCGATCGGGTTCTGCGCCGCGGCGGCTCAGCGCAGGCTCAGTGCTGTCTCGCCCGCGCCAACGCATCACAACACCACCTTCACCCACTGCCCGACCTTGGGCTCGGCGCCTTGCCCGGCATAAACCCCGTTGATCAGGCGCAGCTGCGCTTCGGCCGGCGCCGGCAGCGGTGAGCCGCGCGCCAGCTCGGCAAAACCACCGCGCGGCAAGGCCACCATCTTCAGCGCCCAGGGCCGCGCCGCCGCACGCTCGCTGGCCGACAGCGCCCGCAACGAGCCCTCGGCCTCGCGCAGGCCGGCCTCGGCGCGGCGCGCCGCAGCAGCGTCGCGGGCGACTGTTTGCAGCAGGTAAAACTGGTTCGTCGGGCCGGTGACCAAGGTCACTTCGATCGCCACCGTGCGGCCTTGCGCGTCGCGCCGGCTGCCGCTGAAATGGGTCGCGGCCAGGCCGTTGAGGCTGCGCCGCTCGCTGCGCCCTTCGCTCGGTTTGAGCGCGTTGCGGATGACCTCGTCGTGGCTGCGCCCGGCCTGCGCCGGCACCGGCTTCATGACCAGCCCGGCGTCGCCGGCCGGGTTGACGATGGCCAGCGCCTGCGCGCCGTTGTCGATCGACCAGCCGGTGGGTGCGCTGATCGCCAGGCCGAGGTCTTCGTGATAGAAATGGCGCCCGCGGGTCACGCCCTGGGCCCGGCTTTCGCCAAAGGTGATGCCGTCGATGGCCTGCAGATAACGCGCGCGGCCATCGTCGGCATAACCGCCGACATTACCGCCAACATTACTACCCACATAAGCGGCAGCAATCTGCGTGATGTCGGCCAGGCGCTTGTCGTTGCTCGGGTGCGACGCCAGATAGTTGCCGCCGCCTTCGGGCACGCGCCGCCCTTCGGCCCGCGCGCTGTCGGCGGCGTAGCGCTCCTGCGCTTTCAGCGCGCCGATGACGTCGATCATGTTGCGCGGGTTCAGGTTGTTGCGCGCCAGGTACTCGGCGCCGAGTTTGTCGGCCTGCGATTCCTGCTCGCGGCTGTAGGTCGCGACATAACTGGCGGCCACGCCTTGCGAGACCTGGCTGGCCAGGCCGGCAGCGCCGCTGACGCCGAAGCCTTCGAGCGCCACGCCGAGCAGGGTCGCCGCAAACACCCCCAGGCCAGCACGCTGTTCGCGGGTCGCGCGCTGCGCGCCGTGGCGTGCGGTGACATGGCCGATCTCGTGCCCCAAGACCCCGGCCAGATCGGCTTCGTCGTTGAGCGTGGCCAGCATGCCGCGGGTGACGTAGATGTAGCCGCCGGGCAGCGCAAACGCGTTCACCTCGGCGCTGTCGAGCACCGTGAAGGTCCACTTCAGCAGGGCGCGGTGCGAGCGCTGCGCCAGGCGCTGGCCGATATCGTTGACATAGGCCTGCAGGCGCGGGTTGTCGAGCGCGCCGTATTCGGCCATCACCTGCGGGTGGGCCTTTTGGCCTTCGGCCATCTCGGCCGCTTCGTCCATCACGCTGCGCTCGCTGCGCCCGCTGACCGGGTTGACGACCGGCGTGCCGCAGCCGGCGAGCAGCACCGCGGCAATCAGGATTTGAAAGACGGTGCGGGTGGTGGTGGTCATGGGCGGCTGTCGTTGTGGAGCCGGTCGCGATGATGGCAGGCCCCGCCGATCTTCGGTGGCGCGGTGGCATGCTGCAACCACCGATGCCCCAGGCCACTGCCGACCCCATCTTGCGCCAAGCCGAGCTGCTGCATCGCGGCGGTTCACCCGGCACCTGGGGCAACCTCGGCCTGTGGCGCAGCGGCGGCGACGATTACGCCACCGCTTGCCGCGCGCTGGCCATCGAGGTCGGCCGTGCGGCGGGCATCGCGGCCGGCGATCGCGTGCTCAGCATCGCCTGCGGCGCCGGTGACGAGCTGGTAGTCTGGGTCGGCGATTTTGGCGCCACGCAGGCCACCGGCATCGAGATCGATCACGCTTGTACCGCGGCCACCCTGGCCGCACTGCCGCGCGTGTTGCCGGCCCACTTTGATCGCGTGTTGTGTGTCGATGCGGCATACCACCTGTCGCCGCGGCAAGCCTTCATCGACGCCGCTTTTGGGCTGCTGCGGCCGGGCGGGCGGCTGGCTTATACCGATCTCGTTGTTGATATTGCGGGCGGGGGCGGGGGCGGGGGCGGGGGCAATTTTGGTCGCATCGGCGCGCCGCTGTTGCGGGCTGCGGCCCGCTGGTGTGGCGTGCCGGCCCCAGACCTCGGACCGGTGGCCGCGTCGATCCAGCGGCTGGCCGCTGCGGGCTGGATCGACATCGAGTCAAACCGGCTCGACGAAGCGGTGCTCGGTGGCTTCAGGCGCTTCGTGCGCTTGCAGGGCCGCCGGCTGGGCAGCAGCGCCTGGTCGGCGGGCTGGCGGCGGCCGGCAGTCACCGCCGGCTTGGTCCCGCTGTGCCGCGCCGCCGGGCTGGGTTACGCATTGTTTGCCGCGACAAAACCCGGTCCACCGACACGGCCGGTTCGGCAACTCAAGCCGGCAGCTTGACCCCGAGCGCCGCCGCCACATCGTGCGCCGAGCGCACCGCGCTCTCCAACAGCGGCACCCCGGCCTGGGCATAAGCGCCGCTGAACCAGACCCGCCGCTGCGGCTCGGCATGCAGGCGCTGCAAGGCCAGCAGCGCAGCGGCGCTGTGGCGGTCGACCACCGGGCGCTCGAAACGCGCGCGGCCGATCACGAGCTCTTCGCGTGGCACCCGCAGCGGCTGCACGGTCTGGAAGATATCCGGCGCGCCGCGCAGCGCCGGCTGCACGGCGTTGACCCAGATCGTCGATTCCGGCTGGGCCTGGAGATGGGCGCCGGCCTGCCAATCGGTTTGATCGTTAGCCATCTCAAGCCAATGTGGCTCTGCCACTTTGCTTGATCCCCGCGGGGGACGGCCGGCCGCGGCCGGCCGTGGGGCGCGCATGACCATCAGGTTCACCGGCGACCAGTCGCGCCGCCGCTTCGGCATCAAGGCCGGGTCGCGGTGCACGAGCACCTCGACCGGGGTGTAGCTGAAGCTTTCCAGGGTCCGCGCCTCGTCGGGGGAAACATCGGCGAGCAAGCGGCGCGCCTGGTTGGCCTGGGTGGCGAGCACAACATGGTCGAAGATCGCTTCGCTGCCGTCGGCTGAAGCGATCAGCACGCCGGTCTCGACACGCGACACCGAGGCGATCTGCGCGTTGCAGCGCAGGTCGACAATGCCGGCCAGCAACTTGGCCGCCACATCGTCGGCGCCATTGCTGGCGCGGCGCACCGTTTGCCGCGACAAGCCGCGGGCCAGGTAGTCGACGATCACGGCGGCCGGGAATTCCCGCGCCAGCGCATAGGGGCAGGTGCCGATGGTGGCGATCGCTGGCAGCAAAAAGCCGTCGACAAAACGCGGCGACAGGCGCGCCGCGGCTACAAACTCGCCGATCGTCAGGCCGGCCAGATCGCCACGTTGCAAGGCGGCTTTCGCGAGCCGGTTGAAGCGCAGGATTTCGATGCCGATCTGCCAGGCGCTGGCCTGCAGCAAATCGCGCGGCCCGAGGTAAGCCCACGATCGGTCGCCCCAGCGCAGGTTGCGGTAACGGAAATAGGGCATGCCGTCGGCGCCAGTGAAGGTGGTGGCATAACTCACCGGCTCAGTCGCCACACCGAGCGCGGCATACAGGCGCGTCAGCGTCGGGTAGTAGCCGGCATAAAACACCCGCAGCGGCACATCGACGCGGTGCGACTCGCCGCCCCAGGGTACGGCCACCGAACTCGCCGTGAAGCCGGGTTGCGCCTGGCGCTCGAACAGCGTCACCTTGTGTTCTTTGCGACCGAGCAGCCAGGCTGCGCACAAGCCGCTCAAGCCCCCACCGATGACGGCGATTTTTCTCATCGCGCCGAGCGTAACCGCTGGGCTCGAAGCAACCCACGCGCCCGCGCCGACAGACTGCTACGCTGCGCACCCGCTGCAAGGCGCCACGAGACCGCGTGATGAATGCCGAAGACAAAGCCCTGGTCCTATTTTCCGGCGGCCAGGATTCGACGACCTGCCTGGCCTGGGCGCTGCAGCGTTATGCCCATGTCGAAACGATCGGTTTTGACTACGGCCAGCGCCACCGCGTCGAGCTCGACTGCCGGTTCAAGGTGATCGAGGCCTTGCGCCGCGACCAGCCGGCGCTGGCCGCCCGGCTTGGTGACGACCATCTGCTGGACCTGTCCGTGCTCGGCCAGCTCAGCGAGTCGGCGCTGACCCGCGATCGCGCGATCGAGATGCAAGCCGGTGGCCTGCCGAACACTTTTGTGCCCGGCCGCAACCTGGTGTTC
>JANOKR010000344.1:0-2708 GCA_031419315.1 Betaproteobacteria bacterium | reverse complement strand
CAGCGGCACGAGCTGGCCCTTGTCGCCAGAAAATCCGCGCCCGACATAAGTCGCGCCGAGCTGCAGTGCCATGCCGACCAGATCGACCGGCGATTCGGCATTGAGCGCGCCCTTCTTGCTCTGGCTGCCGCGGTCGGCGGTGGCCGAAAACTGGCCCTTGGTGAGGCCGTAGACGCCGTTGTTCTCGACGATGTAGACCATGCGCACGCCGCGCCGCATCGCATGCGCAAACTGGCCGAGGCCGATCGACGCCGAATCGCCGTCACCCGACACACCCAGGTAGAGCAGTTCGCGGTTGGCCAGGTTGGCGCCGGTGAGCACACTCGGCATGCGGCCGTGCACGGTGTTGAAGCCGTGGCTGGCGCCGAGAAAGTAGTCGGGCGTCTTCGAGCTGCAACCGATGCCCGAGAGTTTGGCGACGCGGTGCGGCTCGATATCGAGCTCCCAGCAGGCCTGCACGATGGCCGCCGAAATCGAGTCGTGGCCGCAGCCGGCGCACAGCGTGGAGATCTTGCCTTCGTAGTCGCGGCGCGTGTAGCCGACCTTGTTGCGGGTCAGCGTCGGGTGGTGCTGGCGCGGTTTGGCGATATAGGTCATCGGGACTTTTCCTTGCGCGGCGCGACCGCCAGCGCGTGGACGTTTTTGGTGATCGCCTGCTTGATAAAACGCGCGGTGATCGGCGTGCCGTCGAAGTGCAGCACCGGCGTCAGCCGCGCCGGGTCGACGTCGAGTTCGTTGACCAGCATCGAGCGCATCTGGGCGTCGCGGTTTTGTTCGACGACAAACAACTGGTCGTGCGCGGCGATGAATTCGGCCACGCTCGGCGCAAACGGAAAGCTGCGCAGGCGCATCGCGTCGAGGTGGATGCCGTCGGCCGCCAAGGCTTCTAGCGCCTCGTCCATTGCCGCTGCGGTGCTGCCGAAATAGAGCACCGCCAGGCGCGTCTTTTTGGCCGCAGCGCGCAGCACCGGTTGCGGGGCCATCAGCGCCGCGGTCTGGAACTTCTTGAGCAGCCGCTGCACATTGTTCATGTAGTCGTGGCCGGCCTCGGAGTAACGCGCATATTCGTCGCGGGTGGTGCCGCGCGTGAAGTAGGCGCCCTTGCTCGGGTGCGTGCCAGGCAGCGTGCGCCAGGGGATGCCGTCGCCATCGACATCCTTGTAGCGGCCGAAGTCGCGGCCGGCTTCGAGCTCTGCGGCGCTCATCACCTTGCCACGGTCGTAGGCCCGTTCGTCGCTCCACTCGAAAGGCGCGCACAGGCGCTGGTTCATGCCGATGTCGAGGTCGGTCATCACGAAGATCGGCGTCTGCAGGCGGTCGGCGAGGTCGAGCGCCGCGGCGCTGAACTCAAAACATTCACCCGGATCCTGCGGCAGCAAGAGCACATGCTTGGTATCGCCATGCGACGCATAGGCGCAGCTCAGCAGGTCGGCCTGCTGAGTGCGCGTGGGCATGCCGGTGGACGGCCCGCCGCGCTGTACGTCGATGATCGTCAGCGGGATCTCGGCGAAGTACGCCAGGCCGATGAACTCGGTCATCAGCGACACGCCCGGGCCCGACGTGGCGGTAAACGCTCGCGCGCCGTTCCAGCCGGCGCCGGTGATGATGCCGATCGAGGCGATCTCGTCTTCGGCCTGCACGACGGCATACCGCGCCTGGCCGGTGGCGGGGTCGTGGCGCAGCTTCTTGCAATAGGCCTGGAAGGCCTCGGCCAGCGAAGACGAAGGCGTGATCGGGTACCAGGCGCAGACGGTGGCGCCGCCGTACACGCAGCCCAAGGCCGCGGCGCTGTTGCCGTCGATGAAGATCTGCTCGCCCACCGCCTTGGCACGCCTGACGCGCAAACCAATCGGCGGGTTGAGGTGGTCGCGCGCAAAGCCAGCGCCGGTTTGCAGGGCCCTGACGTTCGACTCGAGCAGGCGCTCCTTGCCCTTGTATTGCTCGGAGAACAGATCCTCGATGACGGCGGTATCGACATCCATCAGCGCCGCCAGCGCACCGAGCACCATGATGTTCTTGAACAGCGTGCGCTGGCGCGAGTCTTCGTAGGTGGCGTTGCAGATCGCGGTGACCGGCATCCCGATGACCGTGATGTCGTCGCGAAAGGCCGTCGCCGGCTGCGGCCTGGTGCTGTCGTAGAAGAGATAACCGCCGGGCTCGATCTCGGCGAGGTCCTGCTGCCAGGTCTGCGGGTTCATCGCAATCATCATGTCGATGCCACCACGCCGGCCGAGCCAGCCGCGTTCGCTGACCCGCACTTCGTACCAGGTCGGCAGGCCCTGGATATTGCTCGGGAAGATATTGCGCGGGCTCACCGGCACGCCCATGCGCAGCACCGCCTTGGCGAACAACTCGTTCGCCGACGCCGAGCCCGAGCCGTTGACGTTGGCGAACTTGACGACAAAGTCGTTGACTGCTTCGAGGCGTTTCATGCCGAGGCCCCCACGCGTCGCGCCGTCGGCGTGCTGTCGCGGCAGTTTGGGCCGGCCTTGGGCGTGATGAGCAGGAATTTCTGCATATCCCAAGCGCCAGTCGGGCAGCGTTCAGCGCACAGACCGCAGTGCAGGCAGACATCTTCATCCTTGACCATCACACGCTGGGTTTTGAGCTCGCGGCTGACGTACAGATCCTGCGTCAGGTTGGTCGCCGGCGCAGTCAGGCGCTCGCGCAGATCGGCTTCTTCGCCGTTGTTGGTGAAGGTGATGCAG
>JANOKR010000343.1:0-4778 GCA_031419315.1 Betaproteobacteria bacterium | reverse complement strand
TGGCCGCTGCGCGCGATGGCCTCGAACACGGGCTGCACGTCGGTCGGCGAACTGGATATCACCCTGAGGATGTCGGCAGTCGCCGTCTGGCGCTCCAGGGCCTCCTTGGTTTCGTTGAACAGGCGCACGTTTTCGATCGCGATCACGGCCTGGTCGGCGAAGGTGCGGACCAGGCCGATCTGGCGATCGTCGAAGGGGCGCACCTCGCGCCGCCAGGTGGTGATGACACCGATCAGCGCACCCTCCCTGAGCATCGGCACCGAGAGCACGCTGCGGACGTTCTCGCGCTCGTAGACCTCGCGCGGCGTCGGTGAGAACGCGCTATCGGTCAGCAGGTCCGCCACATGCACCGTCCGCCGCTCCAGCGCCGCCAGGCGGGTCGTGGTTTCGCGGCTGGGGCGGCGGCCCGGTCGACGCAGGAGCTGCTCGAACTCGCCGGTCGTGCCCTGGCTCGCGACGGTGTTGAGGAACTCGCCGTCGAACAGGTACAGCGCGCCGATCTGCGCCTGGCACAGGCGCGTGATGTTGTCGAGGATCGCGCTGTATACCGGCTCCAGGTCACTCGGCGAATTGCTGATCACGCTCAGCACCTCGGCGGTGGCGGTCTGCCGCTCCAGCGCTTCCTTGGTCTCGTTGAACAGGCGCAGGTTTTCGATCGCGATCACGGCCTGGTCGGCAAAGGTCTGGAGCATCTTGACCTGCTTGTCCGGGAACGCCCCGGGCTCGGCGCGCAGCACCGTGATGGCGCCAATGGGCGCTCCGTCTTGCAGCAGCGGCACGGACATCGCGCTTCGAAAGCTCGTCGGTGAGTCCCGGCCAATGAAGGCGTAGTCGGGCTCGGCCTGGGTGTCGTGGATTTGCGCCGGCTCACGGTTTAGAACCGCCAACCCGGTGGCGCTGCCTGCACCCGGCCGTTGCGGCCACACGTCGTGCCACGGGTTCCGTGCCGCCCCCGACGCGTCGTGAAACGCCGCAAGATGAATCCGTTCGCCGTCGTACCTTGCCACGACGCTGAACCGAGCTGCGCAAAGCCGCAATGCGTTCGCGGCGATCACGTCGAACACTGGCTGCACGTCAGTCGGCGACGCGCTGATCACGCGCAGGATGTCCGCGGTGGCTGTCTGCTGCTCCAACGCCTCCTTGGTCTCGTTGAACAACCGCACGTTCTCGATCGCGATCACCGCCTGGTCAGCAAAGGTCTGCAGCAGCTCCACCAGATGTGGCGAGAAGGGCCCCGGTTCGGGCCGGGTGACACTGATCATGCCGATCAGCTGCCTGCCGCGCAGCAGCGGGCAGAACAGCATGCTGCGGTAGCCACGCAGGCGGGCGAGGTCGCGCCCCACGGCGCTAGTCTGAGCCTCGTCCTCGGTGTCGGTGATGCGCACCACCTCGCCATCGCGCAGGGGCGCCGCCAACGGCACGTCGGCCAGCGGCCTGGGAAACGACGCCTTCAGTGCGTCGTCCGCGGCCGGGTTCGTCGGTGTAAAGGCCACCAGATGCAACTGGTCGTCGAAGATTCGGAACACGGCCGTCGAGAAGCCGCCGATGAGGCGGTTCGAGCTGCTGGCGATGGCCTCGAACACCGGCTGCACGTCGTCGGGCGAACGGGCGATGACCTTCAGGACCTCGGCCGTGGCAGTCTGCCGCTCCAGCGCCTCCTTGGTCTCGTTGAAGAGCCGAACGTTCTGGATTGCGATCACTGCCTGGTCAGCGAACGCCTGCGCCAGCGCAACTTCCTGGGCATCGAATGCACCCGTCGTTGCGCGCAGGATCGTCAGGCAACCGATCGCCAGGCCATCAAGCAGCAGCGGCACGAAGAGGCACGACTTGTAGCCGAGCGCAATCGCCAGCTGCGGCATACGCTCGAACTGTTGTGCGGCTTCGGCCGTGTCAGCGACCGCAATCAAGCGTGATTCGAGAATGCAGGTGCCGGCGCCGCTGCCGCGGTCCAGTGGCCAGGGCTTCAGGATGCGGTCGCCCGGTTCGCCCGGGTTGTCGCCTGCGTAGGCCACCGACTCGATCATGTCGCCCTTGGGCATCGCCAGGGCCACGCCCTTGCCGGCAAACAGACGCCTGCAACTGCGCACGATGGCATCGAACACGGGTTGGGTATCGGTGACCGAGCTGCTGATCACGCGCAGGATCTCGGCAGTCGCTGTCTGCCGCTCCAGTGCCTCTTTGGTTTCGTTGAACAGCCGTGCGTTCTGGATTGCGATCACGGCCTGGTCGGCAAAGGTCGACAGCAGCGCCAACTCCCGGTCGGAATAGGGCCGCGGCGGCTTGCGCATGATGTTCAGCGTGCCGATGCCGCGCCCTTGCCAGATCAGCGGCGTCACTGCGCCGGCAAAACTGCCGTACTCGCGGACGATGGCCTGCATATACGCCGGCATGTCGGGCGCCTGCCCCCAGTCACCCCAGTACATCGTCTTGCCCTGCGCGATCGCGGCGCCGCTGATGGTGCCAGCGAGCGGGCGTGGGTAGTGTTTCGGCCCCCACTCGGCGAAGCTGCCGCGGCAGGCACTGGCATCGAGCTGGTCCTGCGCATCGACCAGAAAAACCGCCACGTCAGGGGTCGCAAAGAGGCGTTCACAACTGTCGAGAATCTTGTCGAACACCGGCACCGTATCGGCGACCGAACTGCTGATCACCTGCAAGACTTCGGCGGTCGCGGTCTGGCGCTCCAACGCGTCCTGGGTCTCGGTGAACAGGCGCGCGTTTTCCAACGCCAGCCCGAGGCTGGCGGCCACCGTGGTGAGCAGCTGCACCTGCGTCTCACCGAACGCGTATTCGTGCAGATAGTCTTCGAGCGCGAGGTAGCCCAGGACGCGGTCGCTGCCGATGATCGGCACCCGCACCATCGAGCGGCTGTCGTCGGTGCCGGGGATCGTCTTCAACCCGGCGGCGTCCATCTCGGCGGGCGTGTTGTAGACCGTCGGCAAGCGGCTCGCGGCCATGCGCGAAAAAAATCCACCCGGCACCGGCGGATCGGGCTCGACCTCAAGCCGCCGGCCATGTTCGACGTAGTACAGCGTGCGCAGCAGGTGCGCCGCCTCGTCGTGCCAGACGATGGCAAGGTCGTCGGTGCCGAGCAGCTCGCGCAGCTTGTCGCCGACAAGATCGACGATGGCCTGGAAGCCGCGCTTCGCGGCAACACCCTGCTGGATGCTGTTGATCAGCGCCAGCTGGCGCATCAGCGCCGCCGAGCCGGGGTCTGCGGTCATTGCGCTGGCAAGCCCAGGCCGGGTGCTATCGACCCGTTGCGTCAGGCCCCGCCCGGGCCCGTGGCTTCGAGAAAATCGCAGGCCAGGTTGGCCAGCGCGCGCACGCCAATACCGAGCCCGGCTTCGTCGATATAAAACTTCGGCGAATGGTTCGACGGCGCCTTGGCCGGATCCTGCCCTTCGGGTGTCACGCCGATGAAGATGAAGAGCCCGGGCACGACCCGCTGGAAGAAGGAAAAGTCCTCCGAGCCGGTGACCTTGGGCGCGAGCAGCAGGCCCGCGCCGGCGACCCGTTGCAGCGTCGGCAACATCGCCGCGGTGAGCTGCGGGTCGTTCACCGTGACCGGGTAGTGCTTCTTGATGCACACCGTGCAGCCAGCCCGCGAGCCGCGCGCGATCGACTCGGCAAGCGTCGTGACCCGCTCGTGCACATCGTCTCGCATGCCTTCGTCGAAGGTGCGGATGGTGCCGGTCATGCGCACTTCGTCGGGGATGATATTGGCGCGCACGCCGCCGCGGATGGTGCCCAGCGTGACCACCACCGGCTCCTGCGTGATATCCATATGCCGGCTGACCACGGTCTGCAAACCGAGCACCACCTGCGCCGCGGTGACGATCGGGTCGACCCCCAGCCAGGGCGCGGCACCATGGGTCTGGCGGCCGTGCACGGTGATGTCGAGCGAATCGGAGCTGGCCATCGTCGCCCCCGGCCGGTAGCCGAGCACGCCCACCGGCAGCCGCGACGTGACATGCAGACCGAAGATCGCGCGCGGTGTCGGGTTCTGCAAAGCACCTTCGGCGATCATCATCTTCGCGCCGCCGTCTTCACCTTCGGGCGGCATCTCTTCGGCGGGCTGGAAGATGAAGACCACCGTGCCGCGCAGGCTCGCCCGCAAGCCACAAAGCACCTGCGCCACGCCCATCAGGATCGCGACATGCGCGTCGTGGCCGCAGGCATGCATGACACCAACTTCTTCGTTGTTCCAGGTCGTGCGCGCCTTGGATGCAAACGGCACGTCGACCTGCTCGGTCACCGGCAGCGCGTCCATATCGGCGCGCAGCGCAACCACCGGGCCCGGCAGCGCGCCCTTGAGCACACCGACGACCCCCGTATGCGCGACCTCGGTGCGCACGCTGTCCAGGCCGAGCTGTTTCAAATGCGCGGCCACGACGCCTGCCGTACGGAATTCGCGGTTGCCCAGCTCCGGGTGTTGATGCAGGTCGCGCCGCCAGCCGATGACCTGGGGTTCGACGGCACGCGCCGCGGCGTCGATGTGGCTGGCGATCGAACTTGCGCTGACGGGGTTGTCGAGCATGCGTGGGCCTCTTGATTCTGGCGGCCACTCTGCGCCGCAGTCGCGCCCGGTGCGGGCACAGGCCGGGACACTACCAGAGCACGCGCGGCAAAAGCTTCTCGTGTACCAGCAGGTACTCGTCGATCGGCCCGGCATGCAGCAGCGCGCCGGTGAAGCCGAGTTCGCTGCCGAAATAGACCCAGGCTTCGATTGGCGCGGGGGCTGGTGCTGTGCCGGCGCTCGATGCAGCGCGCGGCAGCAC
>JANOKR010000342.1:0-10991 GCA_031419315.1 Betaproteobacteria bacterium | reverse complement strand
CGACCCTGGCGGTCGACGCCGGCGCTAGCTGCGCGCCGGCAGCACCAACCTGAGCACCGTGCCGGGCCCGCTGCCGGCGGCCCACATCAGCTGTGCGCCAAGACGCGCCGCGCGGGCCTGCAGCTGGCCCATGCCACGGCCGGGTTTGACCCGGACGGGATCGAAGCCGACACCATCGTCGGCAACCTCGATGACCGTGCCGGCGGCGCTTTGCGACAGCGACATCAGCACCACCTTTGCGCCGCTGTGTTTGAGCGCGTTGGTCAACGCCTCTTGCACGATGCGCAGCAGCTGCAGCGCGCCTTCGGCGTCGAGCGCCGGCAGCTCGCCGATATCCAGGGCGACTTGCCAGTCCAGCCGCAAGCCCATCGACTGGAACCGCGGCGCCATGCGAAAGCGCAACGAGCCGAGCAATGACAGCGGATCGCGCTCTTGCGTATCCAGCGAGTCGATCGCCACGCGCAGGTCGTCCAGGCAGTCTTGCAAGGTCAGCGCCACCGCCTCGCGCGTGGCGACCGCCGATCGCGCCTGGCGCAGCGCGGTCACCAGGTGCAGGCCGAGCCCGTCGTGCAGGTCACCCATCAGACGCGCCCGTTCCTGCGCCCGCGCCTGTTCACGCTCAGCGTCCTTCAGTGCATCAAAACTGTGCTCGATCTGCACGCGCTGTGCCTGCACCTGGCTGTGCAGCGACGCCGCCGTCTCGCGCGCCTCGCGCAAGGCATCCAGATAGCGCCGCGCCAGCGTCGCGGTGATCGCGGCGAAGAGCGGCAGTGCCGCGTACTGGCGGATAAAAGCCTCGCCCAGCGACGAGCGATCGATGCCGATCGCATAGTCGTTGACGAGCAACACCAGGTACATCATCGCGCTGAACGCGATCGCCACGAGCTCACTGCGGCGTACCGCCCAGGCCAGGCGCACCAGCCGCCACTGGCTCCACACCGTGAAGCCGATGCCGACCAGCGCAAAAGCAGCAAACCCGGCGTTGGCCTGGGCATAGTCGTCAGCCGATAAAAAGTACGCCGACGCCAGCAACGCATAGGCCAGCGCGGCCGGCACCAGCCATCGTGGCCCGCGGTAGGCCGGGTCTTCGGCCTGTGCAAAGCGCAGCGCGAAGATCGCAAACAGCGCCGTGAACCAGGCTGCGCCGCTGACACACAGTTCGGCAAACAGCAGGTCCGGCAGGGGCGGATCGGTGACGACATAGTTCAGGTTGCGCAAGGCCCAGACAATCGCTGCGGCGCCGAACCACGCAAACGCCGTGTGGCTGCGTTCGCGCCACCAGATGAGCAGCACATAAACCCCGATCGCCAGATTGAGCACGATCGTGATCAGCGTGCCGGTGTTCTGCCAGAAGCCGCGCCAGCGGGCGGCCGCTTGCAGCGGCGTGTAGTCGCCGGCCCAGGCTGGCGCGAGCCCGCAGCGGTAGCCCGGATGGCCGACGACGAGCACATCGATGCGCTCGGGCCGGCCGTCGCCGAGCAGCATCGAGCGCGGCAGCTCGAACAACATCGGGGTGTAAAAGTGGCGCGAGAGTTGTGGCGTCATGCGCCCTGGGCCGCCCAGGCGCGTGCCATTCACCCAGAGCTCGGCGTTCATGCCGGCGGCCGGCAGGTAGATTGTCGGCCGGGGATGCTGCGCCAGGTCGGGCGGCACCTGCAGCCGGTACCAGACGTAGCCGGCATAAGCGGGCCGGCGGCCATCCCAGTTGTCGGGCAAGGGGGTCGCTGACCAGGCGGCATCGGCGGCAGGCGGTGGGCCTGGGTAGGTGGCGCCGGCCTCCACCGCCAGCGCCTGCGTCAGCCGGATGGCACGCGGGTCGTCGATTTCGGGTTGCGACGCGAGCCAGGCCCAAGCCGTGGCCAGCAGCAGCGCGGCTGTCAGCCCCGCGGCGGCTAGTGCAACTTGCTGCGCCCACGCGCCGCGGCTTGCCGGCGTTTTCAACGCAGCGGCGGCCGGCCCTGTTCGGCCATGCGGCGGTTGTATTCGTACAGCGCTTCGGTGCGCGAATTCACGCTGAGCTTTTCGTAGATGCGCCGGACATGGGTGCGCACCGTATTTGTCGACACCACCAGCGCCGTCGCGACTTCGGCATAACTGAAGCCTTTGCCGATGCCGATGAGGACCTCGAGTTCGCGCTCCGACAGCGGCGACACCGCATCGGCGCCTGCCACACCGGGCCGCACCGCCTCGCGCGTGCGCCGGATCAAGGTGCGGGCGATCCGCGGCGACAGCGGTGAGCCGCCGCTCTTCAGGCAATCCAGGTGGTCACGCAGCGAATCCAGGCTGCCGTCCTTGAGCAGATAACCACTCGCGCCGGCATCGATGGCGGCGAGCACATTGGTTTCATCGCCAAAGATCGACAGCACCAGGATCTCGCAGCGCGGGTCGGTGGCGGCCGCGCGGATCACCTCCAGCCCGCTGCCGTCGGGCAGCCCCAGGTCGGTGAGCACGATGTCGACCTGGTGCGCGGCCAGCCAGGCGCACGCAGCGGCCACTGTGGCGCAGGCATGGTCGAGCTGCACATCGGGGCAGTCGGCGAGCGCACCCAGCAACCACTCGCGGGTGGGCCCGTCGTCCTCGACCAGCAGCAGCTTGTCCATCGCGCTGGCAGTTTAGACCGCACCTTCATTCGTGGGGGGTCGCATGGCGATGCGACAGCGCAGAGCGGCGCCGGTCACAAAGCTGCGCTAACCTAGTCCGACAGGGTTCGAGGCACCGCCGTCTGCCGGTCGCGCGGTGCCAACTCCGTCAAGCGCCACGCGGGGCAAGCCCGCAACGCAGGCAGGTACTTCGAGAGCACGAGCAAGCATCGGCAAGCACCGACAGCGCACCGGCACCGCACCGGCACCGCACTGGTCGATCAGGAGGTTCGGCATGACGATCTCACGAGAGTTGATGCTCGCCATGCTGGCGATGGACTCGTACTACCGCAACGACGGTGCGGGCATCGACATGGCGGGCGGCTCGATCGGCACCGCGTCGATCACGGCGATCGACAGCCTGGCCGGGCTGCGCAAGGACGAGTGGTTCGCCTCCGGCTTTTCTGGCCAGGTCTACGAATACGACGGCGAAACCATCATCTCCTACCGCGGCACGAACTTCGAGTTCGAGTTCAGCGGCTACGACCCCGTCGAGTGGTGGAACCAGTTCTACGCCAGCGAAGCCGGCAAGGACGTTCTGCAAGGGTGGATCGCCGGCATCGGTTATTCGGAAGCCACCCAGGCCGAATTGGCGATCAACCTGTGGGAGTCGGTGACCGGGCATTCGATCTACCTCGAAGACAACGGCGGCATCGCCAAACCGGTGCTCACCGGCCACTCACTCGGCGGCGGCCTGGCCGGGTTTGCGTCGCTGCTGTCGGGCTCCGAAGCGGTCGGCTTCGACCACATGCCGTTTGGCGCGGCGGCCTATATCCGCCACAGCGCCTACACCTACAGCGTGCTGCTGCAGATGATGGTCCAGGGCCAGGCGGCGCTGACCGATGCCGGTCGCGTCACGCTGCAGCTGGCGATGGGCATCCTGCGGCCGCAGCTCGACGGGCTCGTCGAAAAAGGACTGCTGGCAGTGATCGACGGTGTGGTCGGCGAAGACGAGTTGCTGGTGGCGCTGAAGGACGACCTCGTCGACCTGCTTGGCGACGAGATCAGTGGCCTGTCGGCGGACATCGTCGAAGCGCTCGATCCGGTGCTCGACGCGATCACGCCCGACATCATCGAGAGCTGGAATATCCACATCCCCAACTTCGACGATTTCACGGGCTACGCCACCGACGACGAGATCCTGGAGTTTGTGCGCAGCGGTGCGATCCCCCAAGCCATCGGCACCGGCATCCAGTTGTTTGCCGATACCGTGGCACCGTTCACCGGTTTTGCCGGCCCCTTTGTGGTCGCCTTCGGTGCGGTGGCCAACGCCACCGCCCAGATCATCAGCGCCGGCATCACCTGGGCCGAAGAACAGGTCGACCAGACGACGCTCGAAACGTTCGGCTGGACCAACCTGAACCCGGTGGCGCGCCACAGCATGACGCTGCTGACGATCCTGCAATACGGCGAAGACCAGGCCGGGTCGTTTACCGGCGGCAGCGGCTACACCGAGCCGGTCGTGGCCGAAAGCTTCTTGTGGGCGCTGTTCGACGACAACCTCGGCCTCCTGGCCGGGGCCGACGACGCGCCGCGAGCCGCTGGCATGGGCCAGGACGCCAAGAGTTACGCCTCGCTGCTGCAGACCGCGATCGCCTATTCAGCGCTCGATGGCGGCTACAAGCCCTTTGGCGACGCCGGCATCAGGATGCTGTTCAACGATCTTAACGATATCGGCCAGATCTACGCCAACCCCGGCCATGACCCGTTTCTCGATGTCGAGGGGTTCGACTTCGAGGTCAAGTTCGGCACCGACCCGATCCAGTTCACGACCTCGATGGCGGCCGTGCTGACGCGCATCGCGACCCAGTACGCCGGCGCGCTGGCGCTGCATGCGGTCGAGCGCAACGCGGTCAGCGACGTGCGCATCGAAGAAGGCCTGATCGGCCGCGCCGAAGACGGCCAGACCTTCGCGGTCGACTTCTCCGACGTCTTCCTGCGCGACGTGTTGCGTACCGGCGTCGGCTACGGCAGCGAGCGGCTGCACATGCCCGACCAGGCGGTGCTGATGAACAACTACCTCAGCCAGTCGACTGAGTTGGACGAGGACTTCGAATCGCTGCTCGGGCAGGCGCTGAATATCGGCTCCGCGGTCAACGACGAAGCGCTGAACAAACTCGTCGATTGGGGCTGGGGCGCCAGCGACTGGCGCATCGCGCTGAATCGCATCCACATTCGCCAGCTCGCCACCGTCACCGAGGTCGACCTCTCCGAACGGGCCTACAACGTGCCCGCCGGCACCGGCGACAACGCCAATGTCGATGTCTACATGGGCAACGACGAAGACGAAAAAATCACCGGCACAAAAGGCAACGATTTCATCGCCGCCGGTGATGGCGACGACATCGTCATCACCGGCGCCGGGCGCGACTTCGTGCTTGCCGGCTTCGGCAGCGACCAGCTCTTCGACCATCTCGGCTCGACCGACAAGGACGGCACCCCGCGCAACGACAACGACATCTATGTCGGCGACAAGCTCGAAGGCAACCCGGTCGAGAACCTGATCGACTTCCTGGCCCACCTGCCGGCCTACTGGACCGACGACGATGTCGTCGAATATTCGGTCGCCGACGACGACGACCCCGACGCCCCCGCCGCCAAGGGCGTGACCGTCACCGCGGTCGCGCCCGGCATGCTCGGTGACCACGAAGCAACGCTGCTCACGATCAGGGACGAAAACACCGGCCTGTCGGGCACCGACACGCTGGTCGAGATCGAGAAGGTGATCTTGTCGGAGCGTGCTGACAAGATCGTCGTCACCGCCGACATGCTGCAAGGGCCGGTCTGGATCGACATGGGGATCGGACCGAAGGGCGGCACCGTCGGCAAGGCCGATTTCGACAGCGTCTCTTACGCCGGCGCGGCCAAGCCGATCATCACCGTCAACGGCGCCACGCGCACCGGTGACGGCAACAACGGCAGCCTGCAGGATGTCAGCTACCTGTCGCTGCTGGTCGACCTCGTCGGCGCGGCGATCGGCGTGCCCACCGCGGCGTCGTCGATCTTCTCGGGCTTCGCGAGCAACGACCCGCTGCGCGTGACGGGTGCCGAGAAAGTCGAGCTCACCTCCAGCGACGACGTGCTCTGGTACGGCGATATCAACAAGCTCGTTGGTTTTGCTACCGGCTGGCCATCGGGCGACGATTTCACCCACTTCGGCGAGATCAAGGGCGGCGCCGGCAACGACCTGCTCGTCGTGCGCGACGCGCGCTATGTCTTCGCGGGCGAGAAGCTCGATGCCGACGACCCCGACAGCCCGACCGCGGCGACTGACCTGCGCCTCGAGCTCGATGGCGGCGAGGGTGAAGACCGGGTCATGATCGTCAACGGCACCGGTGGCATCGCCATCGGCGGGCCGGGCCGCGACTTCGTCTTCAACTGGGGCTACAAGGGCCAGCTCTGGGGCGACACACTCGACGGCGCGGGGGGTGGTGACGATGTTTTCTGGTGGTCGCCCGGCTCCTTCATCATGGACGCCGAACAGGATGACCGGCTGCAGATGTTCGGCATCCCGCTCACCGGCGGCTGGGGCACGCAGGACGGCGAAACCAACTTCGTCGTCGACTGGTTGTTGCCCTTTGTGCGCTACGGCTACAGCGATGCGGGCCAGTTGATCGTCAGCTGGGGCGACCCCGAAGGCCTGGCTGGTGATGACCTGCTGGCCACCGCGATGGTCGTCAACAACTTCACTTTTGGTGAGTCCGACAACCAGTACAAGGTCAGCAGCCTGGGTGACCTGGGCATGACCTTCAGGATCTACGGCCAGGGCGACGAGATTTCGGTCTGGAACTCAATCTGGGGTTTTTTGATGGCCCAGCTGCAGGCGCTGCAGATCTTCGCCAAGAGCCTGCACTGGGATTCGTCGGACGACCCGCTGGTGCTCGACCTCGACGGCGATGGCGCCGAGACCTCGCAAGTCGACTTTGGCGTGCACTTCGATCTCGACGGCGACGGCTTCGCCCAGCGCTCCGGCTGGCTCGGTGGCGACGACGGTTTTCTCGCCCGCGACCTCAACGCCAACGGTCTCATCGACGATGTCAGCGAGCTTTTTGGTGCGCCCGGCGTGTCGGGTTATTCAATGCTCAACACGCTCGACAGCAACGGCGACAACTTTGTCGATGCCAGCGACGTGGCGTTTGCTTCGTTGCGCGTCTGGCGCGATATCGACCAGGACGGATTCACCGACGCCGGCGAACTGGCCACGCTGGCCGAGACCGGCATCACGCGCATCGCCACCGCTTCGGTGGCGCTGGGCATCACGGTCGCCAACGGCAACCAGTTGCTCAGCCGCGGTGACTTCATCCGCAGTGACGGCAGCATCGGCAACGCCTACGAAGTGGTGTTCGACAGCAACCCCGTCGAGACCGTCTACCTCGGCGACGGTGGTGCCGCCGACTGGTCGTCATCGATCGACTCCAAGGGGTACGGCAAGCTCACCCAGTTGCAGGTCGCCGCAGCCAACGACTTCAAGGTCCACGACGCGATAACCGCCGCTGCGGCGGCGATGACGATTGGCGATATCGCCACGCTGCGGTTGCAGGCGCAACCGGTTTTTGAAGCCTGGGCGCAGGCGCTGCCGCAGAGCCGTGAGCTGGCGCCGGTGCTGATCGGCGCCGATGCCGAACTGCTCGACCACGGCATCTATGTTGAAAGTGATGGTGCTGGTGGCGGCGGTGGCGTCGTCGTCGGCTACTGGACGCTGGCCAGCGGCCGGCCGGTGCTTGCATCTGACGGCAGCGTCATCGCCCGGCCGACGATCGACGATGTCGTGTTGATGGGCGCGGCGATCGGCCCCGGTGCCGGCTGGCGCTTCGAGCAGGTCTGGTCACCCGCCGATCGTGGCGCGCTGCCGGCGGCGCGCGAAGCGACACCCTACCTCGTCACACTTGACAACGGCCGAGCGCAGGTGGTCGACCACGGGATTCAAGTCACCGATGTGGTCGGCAGTTATTGGTCACTCGCCAGCGGCCAGCTGGTCACTGCTGCCGACGGCACGCCGATCAGCCGCCCGCAGCTGACCGATATCCTGGCCCAGGCGGCGGCAGCCAACAACGAATGGCGTGTCGAGTCCTTCGGCGTCGCCGCGGCGCCGTTCCCGTTCGAGAAGTTTGCGGTCTACTTCAAAGGCGGCGCACTTACAGACTACGCGGTCCAGGTCAGCGACACACAGGGCGAGTTTTTTGTCTGGGCGAACAACCTGCGCCTGGCGCTGGACTACCAGTCGCGCAATGGCGATGCCGGCGGTTTTGCGCTACGCAACTACGCGCTCGACCTCGACAACCTGAAGGACGCCGACAACTCGCTCGACTCTTACGTGCGCGCTGAAATCGTCAGCGCGGCGCAGGCGAAGTTTGGCGCCGCGGCCTACGGCATCGTCTTCGAGCCCGACATCCTGATGGCGTCGATCGACGCTGCCGGCGTGCTCAGCTACAGCGCGCCGATCGACGACACGATCGATTTCATGGACCGGCTGATGGAGCATTACAGCTTCTTCAGCCGCGCCGCTGCGGTGCATCTGGCGGCGCAGGGCGGGCTGGCCGAGGTCTTCCGCGGCATCCGCTACGACGCCGATGCCGACGCCTGGCTGGCCACCTCGGGGCGCGAGCTGGCGCCGATGTACGAGGCGATTTTCGAGCGCGCGCCAGCGGGCCGCGACGCGGCTGCCGCGTACCTCGAAAAGTGGGGCGAGATCCTGGACGTGATCTACCCCGACCTGCACCGCCACGGCGCTGGCGCCAAGACCCAGGCGTTTGTCTTCCAGATGGTCGTCGCGGCCTACGAAAACGTGCCGGTTGACGCCGAGCTGCTCAAGGTAGCCGAGGTCTTTGGTGTCGACGAAGAAATCGTCATCCAGCATGAGTCCAGTGCGACGCGGGTCGAAGGCACGCGCAACGGCGACATCTTCTACCTGAGCACCGGCGACCAGACCTTTCTCGGCGGCCTCGGGCGTGATGTTTATGTCGTCGGCAAGAACTTCGGCCACGATGTCATCGAAGATACCGAGCCGCCATTTGGCCCGCGCGCGAACGACACCTTGCGCTTTGCGCAGGTCAAGTCGACCGAGGTCTATGCCTACAAGGACGGCATCGACCTCGTCATCGAGGTCATCGGCACCAATGACGTGCTGACCGTGCGCAACCAGTTCGAAGGTGTGCTGCCGAGCCTGTTTGGTGGCGACCTCTCGCCCGACACCGAGATGGTCGAGATCACGTTTGCCGACGGCGTGAGCTGGCGCGAACTGAATATCGCCTGGGCCACCAGCCACCCGCTGGACAGCGACGATCTGGTGCAGGGCACACCCGCGATCGATGTGCTCGATGGTGGCCGTGGCGCCGACATCCTGCGCGGCGGCCGCGAGTCCGACTTGTATATCTTCGACATCGGCTACGGCAACGACCGCATCGAAGACGACAACGACAACATCCTCGTTGACCACTACGACGTCGTGCAGTTCGGCGCTACGCTGCGGGCCAACCACCTGCGCTTTCAGCGCATCGCCGACGACCTCGACCTGATCATCACCCTGGTTGACGACCGCGGTGTCGCCACTGGCGACCGGCTCACGGTGACGAACCAGTTCCAGGCCATCAACACCTGGGTCTTTGGCGTGATCTGGCTCGACCGCGTCGAGCGTTTTGTCTTCGCCGACGGCACCTACATGGCCGAAGCCGATGTCATGCGCCTGACCATCGAGCAGGCCAAGACCGACGCCGAAGACGCGATTTTCGGCTTTCACGCGGTCGACCGGCTTGACGGCGGCGCGGCGAACGATTTTCTTTCCGGCGGCGACCGCGGCGATACCTATGTCTTCAACCGCGCTTATGGCCACGATGTCATCGAAGACAACCTGCGCGACTTTCTGACGCCGTCCTACGACACGCTGCAAATCATGGGCGACATCAAGCCCGGCGAGATCGACCTTGAGCGCAACGGCGCCGATCTGACGATCAGCCTTGTTGTGCGTGGCAGCCAGGATCGCATCACGCTGGTCAACGAATTCCGCCTCACATCGACGGTGCTCTTTGGCGACTACTACTACGACAACGTCGATGAGGTGCGCTTCACCGACGGCACGGTGTGGGACATGGACACCCTGGCGCGCCGGCTGCTGGCTGAGGCGCGCACCGACGGCGACGATGTCATCTACGGCTTCGACCGCAACGACACCCTAGACGGCGGCCCCGGCAACGACCGCCTCGAAGGCGGCATCTACAGCGACACCTACATCTTCACGCGCGGTTATGGCGCCGACACCATCTTCGACAGCTCGCGCGATCCGCTGCTCGCGCCCGGCCGCGACACGCTCGATTTGCAGGGCATCAACTTCGCCGATATCGAAATCTCGCGCTTCAAGGAAGACCTGATCTTCACGGTCAAGGGCAGCGGCGAGCGGATCACGCTGGAGCACCAGTACAACCGCTTCGGCAACCAGGCGAATGCGGTCGAGAACCTGCGCTTTGCCGACCAGCTGGTGCCGCACACCGACCTGAACCCCGAAGACGTCGACCTCGTCGGCACCGATGGCGCCGATACGCTCTGGGGCACCCACTTCGCCGAGACCATCGACGGCCGCGCTGGCGATGACCTGCTGATCGGCTCGAGTGACGGCGATCGCTACCGCTTTGATGTCGGTTACGGCAACGACACGGTGGTCGATATCCAGGAAGCGCGGCAGTGGTTCAACGACGACCATGTCGATTTCGGTGGCGATATCAACGTCGACAACGTGCGCTTCAGCAAGGACGGCAACGACCTCGTCGTGACCATCGCAGAGCGCGCCGACACCTTGCGCATCCGCGACCAGTTTGGCTCGCCGCTGGCGGGGGTCGAGCAGTTTCATTTCGACGACGGCACGACCTGGTCGATCAGCGATGTCGAAGAGCTGCTGCTCATCGCCGGCGGCGGGCGCGGCGACGATGTCATCACCGGCTTGATCGACCGCGACAACATCCTCGACGGCCGCCAGGGTGACGACCAGCTCTTTGGCGGGCGCGCGTCGGACACCTACCTCTGGGGCCTGGGCTATGGCCTCGACACCGTCACCGACGTGCCCAACGCGCAGGCGTTTGACGGCGCGGTCGATCGCGTGCTCTTTGGCGCCCTGGTCGATCCGTTTGCGCTAGGCGTGCGCCGCGCCGGCGGCGACCTGATTTTCACGCTGGTCGAGTCTGGTGATCAACTGCGTGTCATCAACGGGCTCGACCAGCGCCTGGTCGAGGAATTTCATTTTGCCGACAGCACCGTCTGGACGCTGGCCGATGTGCGGCTGGCGATGTTGCGTGGCAGCGCCGGCGACGACGAGCTGATCGGCTTCGACGACAGTGCCGACCTGCTCGACGGCGGCTTCGGCAG
>JANOKR010000341.1:0-8822 GCA_031419315.1 Betaproteobacteria bacterium | reverse complement strand
GCGCGACTTCCTGCTCGAGCGGACACGCGGCCGCGAGGCCGGCCCGTTCGACCGCACGATCGACGTGCAGGTGGGCCGGCTGCGCAAGAAGTTGGAGCCTTGTACGCAGGAAGGGCAGGAGCCGCAGCTCATTAAATCCGTGCGCGGTGCCGGCTACATCCTGACTCCCTTGGTCGAGACGCGCTGACACCATGAGCTTGCCGCCCATGACCCACTCGGCACTGCCTTCGGGGATCGACGAGCACAGCTTTTTTCGCACGCTCTTCGCGGCCTATCCGGATGCACTGGTGGTGGCCGACGCGCGTGGCGCCATCGTGCTGGCCAATCCGGCTGCGGCGCACTTGTTCGGTTACAGCGTCGATGAGTTGGTCGCGTTGAACGTCGATGTGTTGGTGCCTGACAGCATTCGCCCGCAGCACGCCGCCTACCGCGCCGACTACGCCCACAGCCCGAAACCGCGCCCGATGGGCAACGGCATGGAACTGGTGGCCAAGCAGCGCGACGGCACCGAGGTGATGGTCGAGATTTCACTCAGCCCCTTGCAAAGCCACGGCCTGCCGCTCGTCGTGGCGGCCATTCGTGGCATCGGTGCCTACCCGCGCGTGAAGCAGGCGCTGCAACGCGCCCGCTATGGTGAACATCTGGCCCAGCTTGGCCGCTTGGCGGTGGATTCGCGCGACCCGCAGGTGCTGCTGGACGAGGTGCCCGCGATTGCCGCCAGGGCGTTGGAAGTCGATCTGGCTGCGGTCTTCTTGCTTGAAGCCGACCGCCTGCACTTCCGTGTCGCCAGCGGGGTCGGCATTTTAGGCAGCGAGGCCGTGGGCAGCCTGCTCGTGAACCGGCCTGACACACCACAAGGCTTCGTGCTGGCCCAGGGGCAGCCGGTGGTCGTTGACGACTACCGCACCGAGCACCGGTTTGCGGTGCCACCGGCTTACCTCGAAGCCGGTCTGGCCAGCGGTCTGGCCGTGCCGCTGACCGACAGGGGCAAGATGATTGGCGCGCTGGCAGTGCGCTCGCGCGAAGCCAAGCGCTTTGGCGATGACGAGCTTCGTTTTTTGCAGTCACTGTCGAACCTGCTGGCCACCAGCCTGCAACGCGCCCAGTCCGAAGAAGCGCTCAACCACGCCCAGCGGCTGGAAAGTGTGGGCCAGTTGACAGGCGGCATCGCGCATGATTTCAACAACCTGTTGACCATCATTCAGGGCAACCTGCAGGTGCTGGAAGAGCTGCCCGAGCTGGCCGACCATGTCTGGGGGCAACACCTGGTCGATGCCGCGACGCGGGCCACCAAACGCGGCGCCGAACTCACCGGCAAGCTGCTCGCGTTTTCGCGCCGCCAGGTGTTGCAACCGACGCCGGTGGACGTGGGCGTGCTGCTGAACTCGCTGGCCGACATGCTGCGACGCACGGTGGACCAGAGCATCCAGATTGATGTCGATGTGGCCCCAGCCTGCCCGCCCGTGTTGGCCGACCCTGGGCAGCTCGAGTCAGCGCTGTTGAACATCGCCATCAATGCGCGTGATGCCATGCCGGATGGCGGCAGCCTGCGTTTTCACGTCAAACCCTGTGCCGAGTTGCCCAGCGAAATTCGCAATGAAACCGATTCACCTGGCGAGCCGGATCATGGGTTCGTGGCGATCTCGATCACCGACACCGGCGCGGGCATGCCTGAGGAAGTGAAGGAGCGCGCTTTCGAGCCCTTTTTCACGACCAAGGAAGCCGGCCGGGGCACCGGGCTGGGCTTGAGCACGGTGTACGGATTCGTCAAGCAATCCAAAGGCGCCATCGCCATCGACAGCGCGCCCGGACAGGGCACCACACTCACGCTCTACATCCCCCGGCCGCAAACCGCCGACGTACCCACCATCGACGCTGCCTGCGCGCGCCAGGTCGTGCCCAAGGGCCTCAAGGTTTTGCTGGTCGAAGACGAGTCGGAAGTGCGCGCCGTTGTGCGCACCTTTCTCGAAGCACTGGGCTGCGTGGTCACTGCGGCGTCGAGCGGCGAGCAGGCCCTGCTGGCCCTGATGACTTTTGCGCCGGATGCAAAATTCGACTTGCTGCTCAGTGACATTGCACTGGGCGCCGGTATGCGCGGCACTCAGCTTGCAGCAGGGGTACAGAAGCAGTTCCCTCTGACGGCGGTGCTGCTGATGTCGGGTTTCTCGTCGGAACTGCTCGAAGCGGATCGTGACTCGCCGGCAACCTGGGAACTGCTGCGCAAGCCCTTTTCCCGTGACGAACTGGCGCGTGCCATTGCGCGTGTCGTCGGGTCGCGCTAGGTCTGGATCTGTGTCGGGTCACGCCAGGTTGGGTTTCTTCATTGCAGCGTTGGCGGGGGTTCCAGACAACGCTGAACGAAGGCTGCAAGGGCTTTCACGTCAGGGACGCACAAGTCGCGGTGGCCCTTCTCGGTAAACGCAATGACCTTGTCACGTGCCAGCTTCGACAGTGCCCGGCTCACGGTCTCGAGCGTCATACCGAGGTAGTTGCCGATCTCGGCGCGCGTCATGCGCAGCGTGAACTGGTCGGTGCGCAGGCCCCGGTGCGCGAGTGCTTCGGCCCAGTAACACAAGAAGTCAGCCACCCGTGCATCGCTGGGCAAGGTGCAAACCGACATCAGTGGGTCGCGGTCGGGCGCGATCTCGCGGCTCATGGCGTCGTGCAACGCCGTCAGCAGCAATGGCTGAAGGGTGCAGGCAGCCCGCAACGCGGCATACGGGATGGCCCAGACCTCGCCCGTGTCCATCGCGATCACGTCGTAGGCATAGTGGCCGCGAGCAATGCCATCAAAACCGAGCCAGTCGCCGCGAAACTTGAAACCAACCACTTGCTGCCGCCCGTCGGACGACTGGTTGACGATCTTGAAGAGGCCCGAGTTCAAGATGTAGAGCCATCCGAAGCGCTCACCACCCCGATAAACCACGTCGCCGGTATGCACCACGCGGCGCTGCGGCGCGAGCGTGTCATTCAGCATCGCAAGCGTGTCGGCAATTGCCCCGGGGCTGGCAGCACCTGATGCGGGCACAGCGACGGCGCGTGCACCAGGGGCGCGGGTGAACTTCAATCCCACGCTGGGAAAGATTGGCGACAGGGCGGTCGAGGTGGCGGTGTTCAGCATGGGGGTCTCCTGCTTGGTTCGGGTGGCGTTGACGCAGAAGTGAATGCTGGAGAGCCGCCGACAACGCCATGCCAACGGTGGGTGTCGGCCGGTGACGTTGCGTGTACGGTTTGTGTCTGGCCGCTATCAGCCCAGGGGCAGCGCAGGGTGACGGAACGCGGCGCAGGCGGCGCACCCTAGTTTGACGCTCGTCAACGCCCCGCCGAACCGTCTGCCTAGACTGGCTTCACCGTGCATGCGCAGATGTGCACTGCACGTTATCCACATGCACACCACTCTGAGCCATCACGGCCTTCTTGCCTTCGACCCGATTGCACCACGCGATGTGGCTTTCGTACTGGACAACGCCCGCGCGCTTCAGATCGCTGCACAAGCCGGCGGCGCGCAAGCTTTGCTGCGCGGGCGCAAGTTTGGTCTGATGTGCGAGGTAGACAGCGCCAGCGACGCGGCGCTGTTCCGCCGCGCAGCCGTGGAGTTGGGCGCGCATGTCGCGCACATCCGCCCGAGCCTGACAGAGTTGAGCACCCCGCTGGAGGTGCAGCACACCGCGCGCATGCTGGGCCGCCTGTACGACGCCGTTGAGTGTCAGGGCATGGCAGCCGATCTCGTGCACCAGTTGGGCATCGACGCCGGCGTGCCGGTGTACGACGCCGTCGCATCGCAGCGCCACCCCACCGCCAAGCTCGACGGTATGCTCGGCAGCGACAGCCCAGCGCCCGACAAGCGCCGCTTTGTGCTGCAGGCTGTGCTGCTGAGCACGGTGGCTTGACCGCGGCAGCGATTGCCGGCACCCGCGCCCCTCCCCACCATGGAATTCAAGGATTACTACAAGACGCTTGGCGTCGAACGCACAGCCAGCGACGACGACATCAAGAAGGCCTTTCGTCGCCTCGCACGCAAGCACCACCCTGACATCAACCGGTCGCCCGACGCGCAATCGCGCATGCAGGAGTTGAATGAGGCCAACGAAGTGCTGCGCGACAAGGAGAAACGCGCCGCCTACGACAGCGTCGGCCAAGGTGCTCAAGGCGGCCAGGCGTTCCAGCCACCACCCGGATGGGACAGCGGCTTCGAGTTCCGCGGCAGGCCCGATCCATTCGCCAACCCAGACGACCACAGTGCCTTCTTCGAGGCCCTGTTCGGCGCCGCACGCCGCAGCGGTGCGCGCGAACAGCAAGGCAACGGCGCGGACAAAGCTCGCGCGGGCCGAGGGCAGGATCACCACGCCAAGATCGTGGTGCCGCTGGAAGACAGCTTCCAGGGCGCCACCCGCCAGATCACGCTGCACAGCCCCGGGATGGACGCCCATGGCAACGTGGCGCTGCACGAGCGCACGCTGCAGGTTGGCATCCCCAGAGGCATCCGCGCCGGCCAGCAAATCCGCCTGGCTGGACAGGGCTCACCGGGCTTTGCCAACGACGCACCCGGTGCACCCGGCGACCTGTACCTGGAGGTCGAATTTGCGCCGCACGCGCACTGGCGTGTGGATGGACGTGACCTGTACTTCACGCTGCGCGTCGCGCCGTGGGAAGCCGCTCTCGGCGCCACGGTCAACGTCGCCACACCCGATGGCGCGGTCGACATGAACGTGCCCGCCGGCTCACAGACCGGCCGCAAACTGCGCTTGCGCGGGCGCGGCATCCCGGGCGGCGCTGTTGGCCAAACCCCGGGCGATTTCTACGTGCTGCTCGAGCTGGTGCTGCCACCTGCCAGCAACGACCAGGCACGCGCCGCGTACCGCCAGATGGCGCTTGACCTGGCCTTCGACCCGCGCGCCACCCTGGAAGCCGAAGCATGAACACGGCCTTGAACGCCCTGGGCGTGTGCCTGACGGGCGAACACGCACTCGAACTGGAGGCCTTCGCTGCAGCCTGCGGTGCTGAAGCTGAATTTGTCTGCCTGCTGGTCGACGAAGGGCTGCTGCAACCGGCCTATTTGCAACCCACTTTGCAGCCCGCCTTGCAAGCTCAATGGCGCTTCGGTGGTGAAGAGCTGGCGCGTGTGCGGCGCATCTGCCGGCTGCAGCGGGACTTTGAGGCTAACTTGCAAAGTGTTGCCGTGATGCTGGAGTTGATCGACCAGGTCGAGCGGCTGCGTGCGCAGCTTCAGCGCGCGGGTATCGCGCCGTCCTGAATGCCGGCGACGCCGCGCTCAGCGGCTCAGCGGCTTAGGTCAACCCAGCCTTGAGCGCCCGACGGTGGCTTAACCGCGTCGCACCGAACCTCTGTGCCTGCGCCGCCTTCGAGCATCAACTCGATGTTTTCGAGTGATCCAATCAGCGCCCGCTTGCCCGTTGCCAACGCAAAACGTGACGCCGCTTCGACCTTCGGCCCCATCGAACCGGCCGCGAAGCGGTGGCGTGCCAACTCAGCAGGCGACACGTGGCGCAGGGCACGCTGCTCGGCTTGCCCCCATTCGAGATAAACGGCGTCCACGTCGGTGGCAATCACCAGACAGTCGGCGTTCAGCTCAGCCGCCAACAGGCCACTGCACAAGTCCTTGTCGATCACGGCATCCACACCGTGGCGGGTGCGGCCGTCGGCACCCAGCGCCACCGGGATGCCGCCGCCGCCGGCCGCGATGACCAGCGCCTGGTGCGCGAGCAACCAGCGGATCGGGTCAAGGCCCAGCACACGCTGCGGCCGCGGCGACGCGACGACGCGCCGAAAGCCGGCGCCATCGGCCGCCCCGTCTGCTGCCCCGTCTGCTGCCATCACCCAATGCTTCTCGGCCGCCACACGGTCGGCTTCAGCGCGGTTGTAAACCGGACCGATGGGCTTGCTGGGCTTGGCAAAAGCCGGGTCGTCGAGCGCCACTTCAACCCGTGTCAGCAGCGTCACCACCACCTTGTCGGGTGGCAGCAGATTGCTCAGTTCTTGTTCGAGCAGATAACCAATCATGCCGTCGGTCTGCGCACCCAACACGTCCAGTGGATAGCCCTGCACGGTGGTGTAGGCCGCAGCCTGCAGCGCCAGCAGACCTACTTGCGGGCCATTCCCATGGGTCAGCACCAGGTCGTGCTTCAACGCCACGCGGGCCAGTTGGGCGGCAGCCACGCGCACGTTGGCCAGCTGGTTGGCAGGGCTCAGGGCCTGGCCCCGGCGCAGCAGTGCATTGCCACCGATGGCGATGACAAGCTTCATTTGAACGCGCTCATGCGAGCGACCTCATGCGACGGTCCTCATGCCAGCGTGGCCACCAACACCGCCTTGATGGTGTGCAGCCGGTTCTCGGCCTGGGTGAAGACGATCGATGCGTCCGACTCGAAGACCTCGTCGGTGACCTCGATCTCTTTCAACCCGAATCGTTCGTGCACCTGCTGGCCGACCTCGGTGTCGAGGTTATGAAACGCGGGCAGGCAGTGCATGAAGCGGGTGCGTGGTTTGCCAGTGGCCTTCATCAGCGCGGTGGTCACCTGGTAGGGCAACAACTGGTCGATGCGCTGCTTCCACACCTCGTCGGCTTCGCCCATCGACACCCAGACATCGGTATAGATGAAGTCAACACCGGCCACGGCTTTCAGCGGGTCGGTCTCCAGTGTGATGCGGGCGCCAGTGGTCAGCGCCAATTCGCGCATCTGCGCCACCAGCTCGGCCGGTGGCTGCAGCGCGGTGGGCGCGGCGATACGCACGTCCATGCCCATCTGCGTACCACCCACCAGCAGTGAACAACCCATGTTGAAGCGGGCATCGCCGAGGTAGCAGAACGACATCTCGTGCAGCGGCTTTTCGCCAAACTCTTGCATCGTCAGCAGGTCGGCCAGCACCTGGGTGGGGTGCGCTTCATCCGTCAGGCCGTTCCACACGGGCACGCGCGAATAACGGGCAATGTCTTCGACCACGCTCTGGTGAAAGCCCCGGTATTCAATGCCATCAAACATGCGCCCCAGCACGCGCGCGGTGTCCTTCAGCGACTCTTTGTGGCCCAGCTGCGAGCTGGCGGGGTCGATGTAGGTGACGTGGCCGCCCTGGTCGTGCACGGCCACCTCGAAAGCGCAGCGGGTGCGGGTGGAGGCCTTCTCGAAAATCAGCGCGATGTTCTTGCCCTGCAAGCGCGGCAGCTCGTTGCCGGCGACCTTGGAGCGCTTCAACTCGGCCGCCAGGTCGATCAGGAAACGGATGGCGCGCGGCGGGAAGTCTTTCAGGTCGAGCAGGCTGCGGTTGCGCAGGTTGAAACTCATGGTGGCTCCGTTCTCAAAGAGGGTCACGTTCGACGGGGCAGCTCATGCAGTGGCTGCCGCCGCGCCCGCGGCCCAGCTCACCGCTGGGGATGGTGATGACCTCGACCCCGGCCTTGCGCAGCAGGGTGTTGGTGTAGGTGTTGCGGTTGTAGGCCATGACCACGCCGGGTGCGATGGCCAACAGGTTGTTGCCGTCGTCCCATTGTTCGCGCTCGGCCTCGTAAGCGTCACCACCTGTAGCGACCGTGCGCAACTTGGGCAGGCCCATGGCTTGGGCCACGACTTCGAGGAAGGGCCGTGTTTCGCTGCGCACGTCCAGGTGGCCCGCTGCGGCTTTGCCGCTGCTGGCGGGCCGCAGGCTGTGCACACGTATGCCGTCAACAACATCGGGGAAGATGGTCACCAGGTCGGTATCGCAAAAGGTGAACACGGTGTCGAGGTGCATCGCCCCGCGCGACTTGGGCAGCTGCGCGGCCAGCACGTGGGTGGCAGCGCCCTGCTCAAACAGCCGGCTGGCCAACTGGCTGACGGCCTGCGGCGAGCTGCGTTCGCCCATGCCCACCAACACCACGCCCTTGTTGCGGCCATGATCCACCGGCATCACGTCGCCGCCTTCCAGCGTGGCCAGTCTGTGGTCACGGTCGGGGTCGGCCCACCACTCGGTCACGGTGCCGGCAAACATCGGGTGGAAGCGGTAGATGGCGGTCAGCAGCAGCGTTTCTTGTCGGCGCGCGGGCCAGTACATCGGGCACAGCACCACGCCGTTGCCGACCCAGCAACTGCTGTCGCGTGTGAACAGGGTGTTGGGCAGCGGCGGCAGCAGCAGGTCGGCTGATGCAGCGCAGCGCGCCAGCAGCCCTGCCGCGTCGAACGGCAATTCACCGCGCGCCACGCCGCCGATCAAGCGTTCGGCCAGTTGAGCCGGTGCCATGGCTTCGAGCCACGGGCGCAGCTGGGCTGCCGTGTCGGCGTCGATGAAATCGGGGCCGAGCTTGCGGTCGAGCAGCCAAGCGCGGGCCAATGGATCACCGACCGTAGTGGCCAGCAGGTCGTGCAGTTCCAGCACCTCGACCCCGCGCTCGATCATGGCGCTGGTGAAGGCGTCGTGGTCGTTGCGCGCCTGCGCCACCCACAACACATCGTCGAACAGCAACTCCTTGCAGTTGGCCGGCGTCAAGCGCTTTTGTGCCAGGCCCGGCCGGCACACCAGCACTTTGCGCAAGCGCCCTACTTCTGACGAAACACCCGGACGCAGCGCTTGGACCGAACGGCCCTTGGTGGCTGGGCTCACAGCGTCAAGCTCCCCACCGCCAGGCCGTAGCCTGCGGCCAGCGCCAGCAGCAACAGGACGCCCAACACCCCAAGCTCACGGGGGCTGAAGGGCCGCTGCGCATGCTGCTTCTTGGCCCACAGATAAATCGCCGCGCCGGGTGCATACAGCAATGCGCTGAGCAGCAGGTATTTCCAGCCGGCGGCGTACAGCAGCCACATGCAGTAAACCGTGGCCAGCGCGGCCACCGG